>CALLKA010000032.1 GCA_938008665.1 uncultured Bacteroidota bacterium | reverse complement strand
TGAATAAAATTCCATCGGTGGCCTCTCAAACCCGCGCAGCAGCTGTGACAGCTCAGCAAGTTGCGACAAAACTCCAACCTGTGGCTGTGCCTATCACTCACATCGACGAAGTTGGAGCCATCTCCATCGTTGAACCTCATGAGAAGGATTTTGTACCAAAGCATTTCGAAAATGTTGACGGTAGACGCATTGAAGACGGCAGATATGCTGCTTTTGTCAACGAAATCTCTGGTGAGTGATCTTGTTTTCACTGCACATGAAACCTCATACATTCGCTCTCGATATCCCTCCACCCATTCCCTTTTGAATACATACATATGGGTGGAGATGAAAATGCAAAAAATAATTGGGAAAAAAGTGCTGATGTACAAAATTTAATGAAAAGAGAAAACCTGAAAGATCAGCATGAGGTACAAAGTTATTTTGTAAAAAGAGTAGAAAAAATCATTAATGCAAAAGGAAAAAAATTAATGGGATGGGATGAAATATTGGAAGGTGGATTGCCAGGCAATGCCGCAGTAATGAGCTGGAGAGGTATGCAAGGAGGCATTGAAGCCGCTAATCAAAAACACCAAGTAGTAATGACCCCAAATGATTTTGCCTATATTGATTTTTACCAAGGAGAGGTTACCGCCGAAGGAAAAGTTTACAAAGGCTTGAGAATGAAAAAAACCTATGAATTCGAACCGCTACCACAAGGCATTGACCCTAAATATATACTAGGTGGCCAAGCAAATTTGTGGACTGAGCAAATATTAAGTTTAAGAAGTGCGCAATATTTAACCTGGCCTAGATCCATGTCCATTGCCGAAACACTATGGTCTCCTAAAGAAAAGAAGAATTGGCAAAACTTTTCCGGAAAAGTAGAAAAGCAATTTGAAATTTTAGATGCTTTAAATATTAAGCATGCTAAAAGTATGTACGATCCAATCGTGACAACTACCTCCAACACCAAAGGAGAACTTATTGCGAAAATGGAAGGTGAAGTTGATAATTTGAAATTTTACTACTCTATTGACGAATCCTTACCAGACCAATTTAGTGATGAATACAAAGGGGCGTTTGTGGTTCCTAGCGATGTGACTATTTTGCGTGTTATTAGTTACCGAAACGGTAAGCCTATCGGGAAAATGTTACATATTCCCATGGAATCATTATTAAGTAGGGCTGTTAAAACTTTATAACCTACATAAAAGTTCAAATAGGCAGTTTTTAATAAAATTGTCGCATTAAAAATACAATAAGCCCCGTCCAGATAAATTTGGACGGGGCTTATTGTTAGTTATAATCCCTAAATTTGAACTGCTTACATTAACATCATGAGGGTATTACTTATTTTATGGCTGTCTTTGCTTATTACGCAACCTACACTTCATGCTCAATACAATCAATTAGATAGTATCCCGGAACAAAACACAACTGATAAAAACAAAACATCACTAAAGCTAAAAATTTTAAAAAGTATTACCGGCAATGCTGAATCCTTGACTGACACCAACAGAGATGTTATTGCGAATAATATTGAATTATTGTCAAAATACAATGGTAGACAAATCAATAATATCATTATTGAACAACATAATTTCTCCACCAATATCAACCTTCCTCAAGTAAACCAAAAGGATAACTTTACCAACATTGCAAATAAGCTACATAAAAGCTCATCCGATAATACAATTAGAAAAAACTTATTCTTTAAACCCAACGATTTACTCAATCCTACGATCATTGCCTATAATGAAAAATGGTTAAGAGACCTCTCTTTCATTCAAGATGCACGAATTATCGCAATTCCTGTAAAATATGACACCAATAAAATAGACCTATTTATTATCACTAAGGACATATTCCCATTGGGGGGAAATTTAAATTTAAAAAATCAAAACTCATTTGATGCTTCATTGAGTGATGAAAATTTATTTGGAACAGGCAATGCATTAAAAATTAATCACAATTTTGACAATACTCGTATTCCGAAACCTGCATTCGGATATGACTTACGACTAAGGAACCTTTTAGGTAGTTTTATTAATATGAATGCAGGAATCTATGACTTTACAAATAGCATTTCAGATGGATCAAGATCGGCGATGAATAAATACATTTCAGGAGAGCTCCCTTTTTTGCACCCATTAAGTAGCTGGACCGGTGGATTTGAATTAATGGAATTAAAAAACACAAACGCCTACCCTAGCAAATGGAGTGATAGTTTATTTAATAGTAAATTAAATTACCACTACGATACAAAGGATTTTTGGCTTGGATACCAACTTTTTTTTAAAACCAAGTTAAATAAAATTAATCGACGACATATTATTCAGTTACGCCACATTGAAAATAGCTTCCATATTCGTCCTATTAACTTCTTGGCCCAATTGGATAAAAATTATCGAAATATAAATTCTAATTTTTTATCAATTACAGTATTCAATCAAAATATTATACGGACAAAGTATTTATATGGATTTGGACGTAATGAGGATTTACCTATTGGCCAATCATTAAGCTTAACTTTGGGTAAATACTACAGAGATATGAATAGTATTTCGTATGCTGGTTTAAAATATGAAAAATACGCACTGCAATCCTCAGGTAATTATATGCATCTAAATATAAATATTGGCAGTAGCTATGCTGAAAAAAAATTCCAGGACTTTAGGTTTTTATCTAGCTTGGAAATAATTAGCAAATTAAAATATTTAGAAAACGGTTCACCCTACCGACATATTTTCAATATTAGTATTGCACAAACTTTACAAAATAAATTCAATGAGGCATTGTTGATTTATAGCAATTATGGCATACCGCAATTAAACAAAGAACAAATTAAAGGAGGCACCCGAATTTCAGGTAATTGGGAATCAGTTTTATATAGTGCGAAAACCATTTATGGATTTAAATCCTCCCCATTTGTATTTGCTAATATTACTTATATAAAAGCCATTGACGAATTTAAAAAGAATGGTGGCATATTCACAGCCGTTGGAACTGGCACCAGAATTCGTAATGAAAACCTAATTTTCGGAACTATTGAATTAAAATGCTTTTACCTACCCCGAACCGATTTACAAGTAAGTCCATGGAACTTTAGTTTCATCACCAATTTGAAATACAAATACAATTCAACCATCATTCATAAGCCTGATTTTGTTGAAATTAATTAAAAATCAGCTGGTCTAAATTCAACCTTTAGCACTTATTTTTGTTATATAATTTATGGTTCAAGCATACAATTTTTTAGCAAGTTGGCAGTTATTTCCCGAAAAAAGTGAATTCGAGTACCAAATCGTACCCAAATCAGGCAATTACAAAATTGAAAGCATCCAAAATGCCCATGCACTCAGCTTTAGTCATAATTGGGTAAATATTGAAAATGAAGCATTTTATGCCCAGTATAGTGTAAATCCCAATGGTATTTCCCAGCCCTTTGACAACCATTTATTAGGCAATGAAGTTGTTGCCGAAGTAAATAATGGCTCCTGTTTAACAGTGCAATTTAATAAGGACAACCAGGAAGTTTTAAAAGTGGTTCATGAAATATTAGCCAATGGATTTTTAAAAGTAACACATTACGGTTTCAAGGAAAATGGCGATCCTTTTAAAAATATTGAAATATACCACAAACAATTAAGTGTGCTCCCCTATGCGTCTTCTGCAGGAAGTGTGGCTATTAGACCCACCAAGGAAGGGGTTATTAAACACAAAGCTTTATCTGCCATGGAGGATCAAACCAATATGCAGTTAAATCAAATTAAGGAACAAATTGAATTATTGGCAAGACAAGCACAGGAAATACGCAAACGTAAGGAGTTAAGCTTAATGATTTACGAAGCTAAAATAACTTTCAAACCACAAATTGGACAAGTATACCATGTGTATGAAAAAACCGATGGATCGCATGTACTTTCATTAGTAGCACCTAGTGAATGGGGCGGCGGCTCGGGCCCATTTGCTGGATTTATTGCTACAGTAAAATTATTAGCCGATCATACTTGGATCGAATGTTAATACCCATACTTCGCTAAAATTGCATCTACCTTTTTTTCTATTGCTGCATTTTTTTCAACCGGTGGCGCATGATGTTTTTTAATGGTCGCATCAAAAATTAAAGGACCATTTGACCCCCAATGTTTTTGTTCGATAAAACTATCCACCCCTTCCATATCATGCGACGGATTTGTTCTTGTAAAACAAGCCCATAAAAAGTTATTACTGTCTTCTGCCATCCAAATTGGATTTTCAGTTAATATCAACATGACAACCCCTAACTCATTTAATAAATTAGCTCCCTGACCCTTTAATTTTTCTTGAAGCGCTTGCGTATTTAATAAAGTGGCATCTAATGCAATAATGCCAGGTAATACTAATTTCGCATTCACATTTAGTTGCTGAATTTCATTGGGCACACTTTTCGCCAAACTTCTTTTCACATCGCCATAGGCAGCTATCACAACTTTAGATCCTGCATTTAAATTTTCACCAGAATAATCAAGCGTATCCATCGTTGTTTTCGTATAAAAATGAATATCGCTGTTTAAATCAATGCGTTCTAACAAAAATTTAAAATAAGCAGGTACATGATGTGTGCTTAATTGATTCGAATCATCCGCTGTAATAAAAACAAATTTTGCCAAGCTTAATTGTCCAGTACCTAAAATATGATTCGCAATGGTTAAAATTTCAGCAGGTTTTTTATTTTGCAAATACGGTGTATATCTTTCACTTCCAATCGCCAATAATAATGGATGAACCCCCGCTGCATCAACCGCATGTACTTCTTTTAAACCAGGTATTTCATTAGATACAGCAGAACCTGTCATACTATGAATCAATTGTCCAAAGCTGGTATCTTCTTGGGGAGGTCTGCCTACCACCGTGAAAGCCCATATGGCATTTTTCCTTGCGAATACTTTATGTACTTTCATCACAGGGAATGGATGTTGCAAACTATAATAGCCAAGATGATCCCCGAAAGGACCTTCGGGTTTATTTTCTCCAGGGAATACCTCGCCAGTGATTACAAAATCCGCATCTGTGCTTATACAAAATCCATCTTTATACGTATATCCAAATCTCTTGCCTGCCAATACACCTGCAAAATTCATTTCGCTCATACCCTCCGGAAGGGGCATTACCGCTGCTACTGAATGTGCTGGTGGACCACCCACAAAACAACTTACTTTTAAAGGCAATCCTTTTTTATTTGCTTTCGTTTGATGCACCCCAATGCCACGATGTAGTTGGTAATGCAAGCCCACTTCTTTATTTAAAATATAATCATTCCCATTTAATTGAATTCGGTACATACCTAAATTTGAATGACCGATGCCTGGTTTATCCGCATCTTCTGTATACACTTGTGGTAGTGTAACAAATGCACCCCCATCCATGGACCAATGATGTATTAATGGAAGATCACTAATATTTATTTCCTCAAATAAAACCGGTTTTGAAATTGGATTTTTATTGGGTAATGCATTCAAAGCTGCGGGTAAAGCTGCCAATGATTTTAAAGGATTTTTAATGGCAGCAGTAGGATCAATTTTAATATCAATCAATTGCTTTACCTGAGGTAATGTATCCCTAAAAATAAATTGACTTCGCTCGAGCGTTCCAAAAATATTACTCGCAGCGCGATACTTAGATCCTTTCACGTTTTCGAATAAAATGGCTGGCCCTTTTTGCTCAAAAACACGCAAATGTATTGCGGCCATCTCCAAATATGGATCTACCTGTTCTTTTATGCGCAAAAGCTGTCCAGTTCGCTCTAAATCAAGTAAACATGCCTCTAAACTAGAATAAGCCATTCTCTTTTAATTGAGTTACAAAAATAACTTAAATTCGCTCATGACTCGTTTAAGTGTGAATATAAATAAGATCGCTACTTTAAGAAATAGTCGTGGCGGCGATAATCCAAATTTGGTACAAGTGGCCAAGGATTGTGAACGATTTGGAGCCCAAGGTATCACAGTTCATCCCAGACCAGACGAAAGGCATATTAGGTACCAAGATGTGCAAGATTTAAGCAAAATTATTACTACAGAGTTCAACATTGAGGGCAATCCAAAGGAAGATAAATTTGTAGCATTAGTATTAGCCGTTAAACCAGCACAAGTAACTTTAGTTCCTGACGCCCTTGGACAATTAACCAGCGACCATGGCTGGGATACTATTAGCGAACAAGCCTATTTAAAAAATGTGATCGCGAAATTTAAAAGTGCAGACATTCGTGTTTCTATATTTGTTGATCCCGATGAAAAAATGGTCCAAGCGGCTGCCACTACAGGAACAGATCGTATTGAACTATATACTGAAATGTATGCGAAGCAATTTGCAAAAGATAATAAAGAAGCAGCCATTGCACCTTATATTGTAGCGGCTGCCTTAGCAAATAAATTAGGTTTGGGAATTAATGCAGGGCACGATTTAGATCGATTTAATTTACCCTATTTAATACAACAAATCCCAAATATTGATGAAGTAAGTATTGGACATGCTTTGATTAGCGACGCCCTATATCTTGGATTAGAAAATACCATACAATTATACAACCGCGCACTTGTAAAATAAATAAATTATGAAAGAAATAAACAAAGTAACGAAACTTATTATCGCTATACTTATTTTAAATGCAGCAACATTATTTGCACAAAATACCTATGGCCCATTGCCAACTAAAACACAATTAGCTTGGCACAATAAAGAATTTTATTTATTCATTCATTTTGGTCCAAATACTTTTACTGATTTGGAATGGGGCCATGGAAGCGAGGATCCAAATGTGTTTAATCCCAGTGCACTAGATTGTAACCAATGGGCAAGAATTGCAAAAGCTTCGGGCGCAAAAGGTATAATATTAACCGCCAAACACCATGATGGATTTAGTTTGTGGCCAAGCAAATATAGTAAGCACACTGTAAGAGAAAGTAAGTGGTTAAATGGTAAAGGGGATGTTGTAAAAATGTTATCCGAAGCATGTAAAAAAGCAGGCATTGAAATGGGCGTATATATTTCACCATGGGACCGCAACCATCCCGACTATGGCACACCTAAGTATAATGAGGTATATATCCAAACCATGAAAGAATTATTAACTGGTTATGGTAAATTTTTTGAACTATGGTGGGATGGCGCGAATGGCGAAGGTCCCAATGGAAAAAGACAGGTATATGATTTTAAACGCTTCCAAGATTCCGCTTTAGCTTACCAACCGCACTTAATGATCTTTAGTGATATTGGACCCCATATCCGTTGGATTGGAAACGAGCAAGGGATTATTAACGAAACCAATTGGAACCTGCTTGATACAGTTGGATTTCAAAGAGGTGCTGGTGGCCCTCCTACTGATTCATTGAACAGAGGTAATTATAATGGCAAAGCTTGGATTCCTGGCGAGGCAGATGTGTCTATTAGAAAAGGCTGGTTTTACCATGAAGAAGAAGACAAGACAGTTAAATCGGGCAAACAATTATTTGACCTGTACTTAAAAAATGTAGGAAGAGGTGGTAATTTTTTATTAAATGTGCCTCCGAACAGACAAGGATTATTTTCACCTGCAGACTCAACTGCATTAATGGATTTCAAAAAAATCAAAGACGCTGCATTTAAAAATAACTTATTTAAAAATGCAAAAGTTTTGAGAACAAACAATAGTATTGAAATTCATTTAAAGGAAGCGGTTGAAATTAATGCCATACAATTAATGGAAGCCATCAGTATGGGACAACGTATTGTAAAATTTGAAATTTCAGGAGGCAACTCACTTAAGAAATTTGAAACTTTCGCAAAAGGAACAACTGTTGGCCATAAAAGAATCATCACTTTCCCAACACAGAAATTAAAATATTTTAGAATATATATTAGCGAATCAAAAGCAACGCCAATTATATCGGAGGTGTCAGGCTATTTGTTCGCTCATTAAATCCGAATGTATTAAATTGCATAAAATTGAAACTTATGAATACAGCACCAATAGTAGGAATAGTTATGGGAAGCGATAGCGATTTGCCTACCATGCAAGCAGCAGCAGATACACTAACACTGTTCAATATCCCTTTTGAATTAACAGTTGTATCCGCACATCGCACGCCAGATCGTATGGTGCAATATGCAAAAACAGCGCGAGAAAGAGGTTTAAAAGTTATTGTTGCTGGTGCAGGTGGTGCAGCACATTTGCCTGGTATGATTGCTGCTATTACGAGTTTACCTGTGATTGGTGTTCCTATCAAGTCAAGTAATTCTGCGGAAGGATGGGATTCAATATTATCCATTTTACAAATGCCTGGAGGTGTTCCTGTAGCAACTGTTGCATTAAATGGTGCTAAAAATGCAGGCTTGCTTGCTGCACAAATTTTAGGAAGTGCTGATGCAAAAATTGGACAAGCGATGGACGACTATAAATTGAATATGGAATCAGAAGTAATGCAAAAAGTAGAAAACTTAAAATCAAGTTGGAATAACGGTTTTGACCAATAAAAATTAGCGTATAAAATAATATTTACAGATCAATTAGTCTTTGCTAAGATGTATAATGGTAAAGCTAGCATCCACCGAATTTGAATTATTCAAAATAGCTTCCACCCAGTCCCAACCATACTCCCCTACCCACTTAGAGAAGTTTTCAACACGCTCTTGTAAATTATTGTCAGGGAATAATTCTGATTTAATACTATGAATTCTTGCAAGTGAAGTATGTTGTTTCCGCTTTTCAGCACGCACCATTTTCTTTTCCAATAAGGCTAATTTTTTTTGTGCTTGTAGGGACAGGTTTAACGCATGATTGCCTAAGGAAGCATCTATTTTTATCACATCCTGTTGTATGGCATTGTATAGGTGTGTTAAACTAGCAATATGTTTCGTTAAAGCTAAATTTTCAACGCTTTGTTTCTTTACAAATGCCAATTCTAAATCTTGAATGGAATCAAATAAAGCTTCCGTATTAAATTCCAAGGAAGCCCATTGCTTGGATTGCTTTTCATTGATAAATAAAAATGAATTTCGCAATAGGATTACAGGATAATTTACCCCAGCCTGTTCAAAAACTTCCTTTAGCTCCATCCAATAAGCGAGCTCGCCTCCACCACCAACAAATACCACACTAGGCAGGATGGATTCCTGATATGCCCCCCTTAAAATTACATTTGGACTAAATCGATCAGGATATGTTTGTAATTCCTTAATTATTTCAGTTTGGGTAAATTGAATATTGGTATCCACCACTGAAAACAATTCCCCGCTTTTTTCAATTCTATTTCGATTTGCGTCTTTTAGATAAAATAAATTAATCGCTCGGCCTTCCGATTGCACATGATAATTTTCAGATAAACGCTTAAGTGTAGGTTGGATAGCAGCATGGGAGAACTGCGTAGTTAGTTCCTTTTGCATCACTTTCACAAATAGTGATTTTAATTTTGCATCGTCGGGTTGGACCACCACTAATCCATATTGCCCAAAAAAAGAATGCACCATTTGCAAAGTGGCATCATTAATAGTGTTCCCTTTTTTATACGCGGCTTTAATTATTTCAAAAGCTCCTTTGCCTTCGGGTTTCACTGTCCAATATCCTTCTAAATCTTGTAATAATTGTAATAAATGATCATCCACCAACATACGTCCAATGGCACCCGTCTGTTTTGTTTTCCATTGGTGTTTGGCACCATCAATATTATAACTGCCTACTTCCGCTAAATCTGCATCTTCAGATCCCATATAATAGATAGGCACAAACTCATTCTCTGGAAACTGCGCCTTTAATGCTGATGCTAATTTAATTACATGGATTATTTTATAAAAAAAATAGAGTGGTCCTGTAAATAAATTGGGCTGATGGGCAGTAGTAACAGCAAAGCAATTATCGTTTTTCAATAAACCAATATTTGCCTGCACTTTTTCAATAGCTGCTTTATTTTTTTCATAGATACCTGCGCCTAACACTTGGTATTGATTTTCCAGCACCGATACCAAAACTTGACGTTGCGTAGCTGAAAACTTCCGATGTTGTATTGCTTTTTTTATCCCTTCCAAATCGGGCGCATAGGGCACATAATCACGCGCTGTTCCATTTCCTGAAATATAATCATTCACCAATGCCGAAAAAACGCCTGTAGCACTATAAGGTATGGAAGTGGCATTGTATTTCATTAGTTATTGAATCTTTCTGGATGATAAAAACTTATATCAATACTCGTAGGTTTTTCTTCAATAATTTCAGCGACTAGTTTTCCGGTACCTGCACCTAAACTTAATCCAATCATTGAATGACCTGTTGCTATCACTAAATTATTTATTTTCTTTGAACGTCCTAAATAGGGTAAGCCATCTGCAGAGCATGGTCTATATCCATACCATACTTTATCCCAACTTGGTGTGGGTATATCAAATTCAGGAAAAAATTGTTTTACTGCTTTTAAAACGCCTACCACTCTATTCATTTGCGGCGCAGCCTTGGTGGTTGTAATTTCCATAGTGCCACCAAAGCGCATTTTATTTCCATCCATGGGGGTAAGTGCAACGCGCCCTTCCATTAATACCGATGGATAATCTGTTTGAAATGCAGAGTCCTCCAACGTAACTGAGTAGCCGCGTCCTGGCATCAATGGCATTTTAATGCCTAATTTTTGAACTAGCTCCCTACTCCATGAACCCGTAGCTAAAACCACAGTATCGGCTGTATATTTATTTTTATCGGTAATCACCGATTGAATTTTTCCATTGTTTAATTCAAAATCAACCACTTCCTCATTTAAACAAAACTGCACCCCCTTTGATTTTAAATCTTCAATTAATTGTTTCATTAATTTATTGGGGTACAAATGCGCATCACATTTAAAATAGATCGCACCCAATGCATTTATTTTATGACGTGGCTCTAACGCAAACAATTCATCCTGCGTTAATAATTCGGTATCCGTTAATCCTATTTCATGTGCACGCTTTACGGTATGATGTGCATGTTCAGCTACTTTTTCAGTTTGAAATATCTCTAACAAGCCTTTATGTTCATAGGCGAATTTAAATTGAGGTAGTTTAGCCCAATCCTCATAACAATGTTGACTCAACATTGCATAATCTTTTAAAGGGATGGCAGCCTTTTCTACATTTTCAGTAGTAGCCATTTGCATAAACTTTAATCCCCATTGCATTAAACTCAAACTTAATCGTGGTTTAACATAAAATGGGCTTTGTGGATTTAACATCCACTTTAATCCTTGTTTAACAATACCAGGCGTTGCTAATGGAATAAAATGACTTGGGCATACATAACCTGCATTACCATATGAGCAATTATTTAAAATATCATTTTGATCAATAACGGTAACTTGATGTCCGGCTTCTTGTAAATAATAAGCGCTACTTAAACCAATCACCCCCCCACCTAATATAACTACTTTCATATAATAGATTAAAGCACGAATTTCGTTAAAATTGCGTTCATTTCCCCAATAAATTAAGTGGAATTATTTAAAGGATAAAAAAGGCTTATACCACTTGGAAACCGCCTGCATAAGGGTCATCAGCGGAATCAATAGATATGGTATTAAATCCTATTATCTTGGCCCAACCCTGGATAGAGGGTATAATTGCCTCCTTACCGCCAATTTCAGTAATGGCTTCCACCTTCCCTGTAAATACAGATCCTATAATACTTTCATGCAAAAAGGCCTCCCCTTGTTTTAATTTACCCTTCGAATACCAATGGGCTAATCTTGCAGAGGTACCTGTTCCGCATGGCGAGCGATCAATGGCTTTATCCCCATAAAAAACCGCGTTTCTGGCTGTATTTTTTTCATCCAATACTTTTCCAGTCCATAAAATATGAGAACATGAATTAATGGTGGGATCCAAAGGATGTTCAAATTTATGCAAAGCATTAATGCGTTTACGCAACTCCCCACTCCAAGCAATTAATTGCCCAGCGGTATAATTTTCAATTCCTTTAAAATTTTCTTGCACTTCAACAATGGCATAATAGTTACCACCATAACAAACATCAATATTTAATTCCCCTAAATCTGGGCATTGCACTTTTAAATTTTCCGCAGCTGAAAACGAAGGCACATTGGTCAACTTCACTGAACTTACTTTTTTACCTTCCATGGTATAATCAATAAGCACCAACCCTGCTGGCGCTTCCATCCTAATTTTTCCAGGCACTTTAGGTTGTATCAAACCTGCTTCAATAGCGACAGTAATGGTGCCAATGGTTCCATGACCACACATCGGCAAGCAACCACTGGTTTCAATAAATAAAACAGCGACATCATTTGCTGGATCATGTGGTGGATATAAAATACTGCCACTCATCATATCATGTCCTCTTGGTTCAAACATTAATCCTTTCCGAATCCAATCAAATTCCTTTAAAAAATGTTGGCGCTTTTCACTCATGGTATTTCCTTCCAATGCAGGACCACCACTTACTACTACACGAACAGGATTACCACAAGTATGCGCGTCGATACATTTAAAAATGGATCCCGTTAATTGGTAACTCCCGAAACTTTCCGAACTAATTGGTTTTACTGCTGCCATAAAATTTATTTATCCAATGGTATTTAATATTTTATTCTCCTACTCCTTTTCAAAAAATTATAGGGACACATCCGACTTAGTGAATTCTCCATTAATAGTTCTCCAAATTCCCAACTCATTTTTATTTTGTAAATAGCTAGGCAACAATTGATCTGGCCAATTTTGAAAAGAGATGGGGCGTAACCAACGTTTGACTGCCTTCACGCCTACCGCAGTGAATCGACTATCTGTTGATGCAGGATAAGGACCACCATGCACCATACTATCACACACTTCCACGCCCGTTGGCACGCCATTTAACAATACTCTGCCAGCAATGCTTGTTGCAATTTCTAATAAATTTTTATTATTTGCAAGATCATTATCCGTGCCCATAATAGTGGTACTAATTTGGCCTTTGATACTTTTCCAAACTTCAACCAATTGTGCATGATTTTCACATTGTACTAATATTGAATAAGGACCAAATACCTCTTCCGCTAAATCTGGATTCGCTAAAAACACGGAGGCGTCCACAGTTGTTAAAACTGGGCTGGCTGCATTTGCTACTGGTGTATTTTTAGTTAAACAAGTAATACCAGTTTGGCTTAATGCATGGGTACTATTTTTAAAATAAGCATTTTGAATACCCTCATGCAACATCGGCGCAACAGCCACATTATTTAATTCATTGGCTAAGTGATTTGCAAAGGAGGTTAAAGCGTCTGACTTCACCCCAATTAAAATACCTGGATTGGTACAAAACTGTCCCACCCCTAAAGTAATAGAACCGGCATAATTTTTTGCTATCGTTTCCGCATTCTCAGCTAAAGCGCCCTCCAATAATACCACTGGATTTACGCTACCCATTTCCGCAAAAACAGGGATGGGATTTTTTCTTGCGTTTGCATAATCATACAATGCGCGTCCTCCAGTTCTTGAACCTGTAAAACCAACCGCTGTTATATTTTCATCCTGCACCAACGCTTTTCCTGCACTAAAATCAGTTTCTGTTATATGTTGGAATGTATGTTCAGGTATTGCATTACTTTTAATTGCTTGTTGAATGGCCTCAGCCACCATCGTGGAAGTTTGCAAATGCGCCGGATGCGCTTTTACGATTACTGGACAACCTGCAGCTAAAGCACTAGCGGTATCTCCACCTGCAGTTGAATATGCAAAAGGAAAATTACTTGCACCAAATACCACCACAGGACCCAATGGATATAACATTTGACGAACATCTGGCTTTGGTGGTGTTTTATCAGGGATCGCAGTATCAATAGTTGCATCTACATAATCACCCTTACGTAACATATTTGCAAACATTCTTAATTGAAAGCAAGTACGAGCTCTTTCTCCTGTTAATCGCGGCAAAGGCAAATTAGTTTCCTTTTTCGCCACATTTAATAATTCATCCCCCAATGCTTCAATATAATTTGCAATGGTTTCCAAAAATTCAGCGCGCTTGGTAGCAGTTAATTTTGAATATGCCTCAAATGCAAACGCTGCATTTTGTGTCGCCTTTGTAATATTTGTCATAAAATAATTTAATACAATTCGGAAAATTAGAAATGGCTATACCCAATTATAAAATAAAGGGTATAGCCATATAAAACATTTAATAATTATAAACTTAAGTATTCAGGAAGCGTGGGTCTATTTTTTAGCCCGTTATCAATTATTGATTCAATTCTTTTACGCTCTTCACCTTCCAATACCAATCTTGGACGACGTACC
Source organism: uncultured Bacteroidota bacterium (assembly GCA_938008665.1). Classification (GTDB taxonomy): domain Bacteria; phylum Bacteroidota; class Bacteroidia; order Chitinophagales; family Chitinophagaceae; genus Sediminibacterium. The sequence continues at coordinate 959 of CALLKA010000032.1, read as the reverse complement.
GTTTCTGAGCCTATGCCCGTTTTGGATTCTGCAAATTTGATATACTGAACTAATTTAGCATGAATATCTAATTCCAACAATGGCATAAACCATCTGTAAATATTGATAGCTTCTTGAATTTTACCCGCTTTTGCTAATTTAAATACCGCAACTGTTTCTGCAGGGAATGCACAAACCAAACCCGCAACCCAACCATCAGCGCCTAATAAAATTTCCTCCAATGCCAATGTATCCACCCCACATAAAATACTGAAACGATCTCCAAACGCATTGCGTAATCTTGTTACATTGGTTACATCACGTGTTGATTCCTTAATTGCTTGAATCGTTGGCACTGATGCTAATTCAGCAAACATTTCAATAGTTACATCAATTTTATAATCTACAGGATTATTATAAATCATGATAGGCAAATCCGTACTTGCAGCAATGTCTTTAAAATACTGCACCGTTTCACGATGATCAGATTTATAACGCATCGGAGGCAACAACATCAAACCTTGTGCACCCCATAATTTCGCATTTTTTGCTAATGCAACGGCCACACTTGTACTACCTTCCGCTATATTAATAACTACAGGCACTTTGCCATTCACAAATGCCAAAGTTTCTTTAACTAAAATTTCCTTTTCTTCATTACTTAATACACTGGCTTCCCCTAAAGTGCCGCCTAATATGATGCCATTTACACCTGCATCTAATTGGGCTTGCAAATTTTTCTTGAATAAATCAAGATCCAATGTATCATTAGATGTAAACTTTGTGGTTACTGCGGGAAATACCCCTTTCCATACAATTGCCATATTTTTAAATTTATATGTTTTATAATGAAGTACTAATGTACAAAAAACCCTTGAATTACCCTACCAACTCCCCTTCTAAATCGTAATCATAGGCCTTAGTGATTTTGACCATCACAAACTCTCCAATGTTTAATTTTTTCTTGGTATTAATAACTA
>CALLKA010000031.1 GCA_938008665.1 uncultured Bacteroidota bacterium | reverse complement strand
GTAGTCGCTACTTGAAAATCGAATGTGCAATGAAGCTCTGATTTTTCGATTTGTTCAATCGGCAAATCCTTATGTACCGAACAGCTTGTTGGGTCGATATGCTTGGCAACTAAATCATGGATTGATTTTTGGGGCGTTATACTAAATGCAAAAACCACCAGCATCGCTAGCGCTATAAACTTCCGTATGGTTTTTTGGTATAACATGATGAACCGTTGTAGATACAAAGGTAAGTAAAAAAATAAGGCTTTATCTTACTTTTTAATCTCCAATATATTCTTTATACCACCATTTTTAAATAAATAGATAACAAATATGATTGCGAGAATCGTATATGGGAAAAATAGCCAATCATGTGTGATGATATACCTCCAAAAGAATCCAAAGCACATTATATTTATCCATAGTAAAACTCTTATTGCCTTTTGTTTGATTGACATAAATTAATATATAGGATCTCCAATGGGGTGTTCTGCTTTAAAGGGCTGGCCAATTAATTTGGTAATGGTGGCGGCTAATTGCTTTTGGAATAATTGTTGGTCCTTTGTTTGTTCACCCAAGGGTCCTATTTTTTTTACATCAGGTCCTAATAAAGCAAACCAAATACTTGACGCACCTGGTACTTTTGCGCCATGACTTGTCCAACGGTCTACGAAACCACGACCGTGATCGGTTGTAACTAATATATAAGTATTGTCCTTATAGCCAGGGGTTGCTTGTGCCCAATTCCAAATTTCTTTAATCCACATATCCACTTTATGTGCAGCATCTAAATAATGATTGTATGCACCATCATGCGCCCATTCATCTGTTTCACCAAAACTAATAAACATCGCTTTTGGTTTTTTTGTATTTAAATAATGCATTGCTTGATAATAAGTAAATACGTCCAAACATTCTGTTTCGCGCCATGGTTGATAAGAATCACGCAGCATATTTGAAATTAAAATAGATTTTTCATCTTTTAATATTGATGAAATGGGTTCACTACTATTAATCACCGGAAACCCAGATACTTTCTCATTTAAGATGCGATCAAATGCATTCCATGCAGCAAAGGCAGCAATTTTATTTTTATAGGCATCCTGTTTATTTAAATAAGCAAACAAATTACTATTTGGATTCGGCGGATAGTCATTGCTTTGAATGGCTGTATCAAAATAACCCGTCAATATTTCATTATAGCCAGGATAGGAAAACCATTGGTCATTGGCTACATCTACTTTATTATTTTTGTTTCGGTTGCCATAAATCTGTCCTTGGGTTGCAATGGTATTCCAAAAAAAGGGCATTAATTTTTCACGACGTACTTCTGAAGTTGCACCACCATAATTATTAAACAAATAATTACTATCCCCACGATGGAATTTTTTTTGATTTACAATGTCATCTTGCATCCCATTAAAAAGTTCCTGCCATCTTAAACCGTCAGTGGTGATGATAAAAAAATTAGGTGCTTCATCCTTTTTAGAGGATAAACTGAATTGTGCATTTAATTGCAATACAGCAAAACATACCATCATCATTACTAAAGGGAAACGTTTCATATTGTTTATTTTATCTATGTATATGTTGAAATTAATCAGCTTAAAATTAAGAAAGTTTCATGGGTTCGGAAGTGATGTTATTATAAAGAAATTTGGTAGTCCTAGATTTAAAGTTTACTTTTAATGTTCAAACATTGAAATTAAACAAAATATGAAATTAATAGAAGCTTTAGAATGGCGTTACGCTGTTAAAAAAATGAACGGGAATAAGATTCCTGCGGACAAATTAAACACCATTATCGAGGCAACTCGTTTGGCGCCAAGTGCTTTTGGTTTAACACCTTACACCATTATTGTGGTGGAAGATGAAGAAACTAGAAAGAAATTACAACCTGCTTTTTATAATCAATCTCAGGTTGTTGATGGTTCTGCAGTAATTGTTTTTGCTGCTTGGAATAATGTTACTGAAAAAGAAGTGGCGGAATACATGCAAGACATTGCTGATCAAAGAGGTGTTCCAGTTGAATCATTAAATGATTTTGCAGGTTATATCAACGGTTCATTAAAAAACTTAACGCCAGAACAAGCAAGAGTATGGGCAGATAAGCAAACATATCTTGCATTAGGTTTTGGTTTAGTTGCAGCTGCTGCTGAACAAGTAGACGCTACACCTATGGAAGGATTTGCACCTGATGCAGTTGATGCAGTTTTAGGATTAAAAGAATTAGGATTGCATAGCGCAGTTGCTTTAACATTAGGTTACCGCGACGCAGCAAACGATTATTTAGTAAATGCTAAAAAAGTGCGCAGAACACATGACAAGTTAGTCATCAAAAAATAAGAAGTACTTACCTCTTTTATATAGCCTTCTCGATTTATCGGGAAGGCTTTTTTATTTAAAAATAAGGATCCTCCTAAGTTATAGCTTTCAATAGTTGATGGAATACGTTAAAACGCAGTATTTATACGCTAAAAACAAGGGTTTTAGGGGTGTATAATTGTCTATAAACCTTAATTTATGCGTATGATTTATTTTTATGCGTATCTTTGTAAATTATTACAATTTGATACTATGAAAGCTCGATTAAATATAACCATTGATGCCCCCTTATTAGCTGAAGTGAAAAAAGTGGCTTTTAAACAAAAAACCAGTGTTTCAGAAATAGTAGAAAACTACTTTAAAACCTTAGCTAAGCCAAGAAATAAAAAAACACTAACTCAGATAATAGATGAATTACCAAAATCTAAAATTCCTGAAAATAAAAGTTTAAGTGATTTATATTATGAAGCAAAAATGAAAGAATACCGTAATGAAAAATAAATTTTACATTGACGCTAATATTATTCTTGATTATTGCTTAGATAGAAAAGAAAAAGAAAGTGCAAAAATTGTTTTAGATAGTATAAGTAGTGGTGATATCATTGGTTGTACTAGTAGCTCTATTATACATATATTAAGTTATGTATTAGTACACGAATTTGGAGTCGTTAAAACAAAAGAGGTGATTTTATCTATTATTGAGGATTTAGAAATGATAGATACTCCAAAAGAAATTGTGATACAATCATTACATTCTAAAATGAATGATATTGAAGATGCTTTACAATATTATACTGCAATGCATCACAAGGTTCCTTTCTTTATTTCAAACGATAAGAAATTAAAAAAAGAAAGTATTAATACACTTCCAGTATTTACGAGTTCAGAATTCGTAAAAGAATTTTTATAAATAATAATCTAGTTGAATGATTAAGTGATTACAAATTTTGTAACGCAAATTATAAAGGCTATTCAAAATGTGAATAGCTACTACTTATTAATCATCCAATTTTTAAATGCAGTATAATTAGGCGCTAAGGGTATTGATACTTTTTCCTTTTCAAATAAATTTTGAACAGATGCTGGGATGGATAAGGCTTTTCCTATTGCTTCTTCCACCACTTCAGGGAATTTCACTGGATGTGCTGTTTCTAATATAATGGCACCTGCGTTGAAAGCGTCTTCAGTGGTACTAATCGTTTTATTGTTTACTTGTTGTTCCGATAAAAATTGTTCAGCCGCAATAAATGCAACTGCTCCATGCGGATCCAGAATATAATTATTAGTTTTATATACGCGCGCAATGGTTGCTTTGGTATCGCTATCCGTAATACTATAACTAGTTAATGCATTACTTAGTGTAGAAAAACTATTTTGCATCATCTCTAGGATACGAACAAAATTACTTGGATTACCAACATCCATCGCGTTGGATATAGTCACAACAGAAGGCTTTACTTCAAATTTTTCAGTAGCCATATATCTAGTGACCACATCATTCGCATTACATGCCGCTACAAAATGCCCCAAGGGTAAGCCACTTTCCTTCGCAATCATACCTGCACATATATTTCCAAAATTACCACTCGGTACTACAATATGCATTGGAGGATAGTTGCCATCCGCATCCTGATATTTTGTTACCCATTGTTGCCATGCGAAAAAATAATATAATTGCTGCGGTAACCATCTAGCTACATTAATTGAATTAGCAGATGTTAAATTATAAAATGCATTTAATTCTCCATCCATAAATGCTTCTTTCACGATTGCTTGACAATCATCAAAACTTCCATCCACTTCCAAAGCGGTAATATTTTGGCCTAATGTGGTTAATTGTAATTCTTGAATAGGGCTCACCTTCCCTTTGGGATATAATATAATAACATCCACCCCGGCCACCCCTAAAAACCCATTGGCCACTGCCCCTCCAGTATCTCCACTTGTTGCGACTAGTACAGTGCTTGGTTTTTCATCCTGTGTTTTATCTTCTTGTGATTTGAGCGTATTCGCTGCAGCATTTTCTGCGCGCGCTTGTTTAGAAAAATATCCCAAGCACCTACTCATAAATCGCGCACCCACATCCTTAAAAGCAAGTGTGGGGCCATGAAATAATTCAAGAGAAGAAATGGTATCGGTGATAGGAACTAATGGGAAGTCAAAATTGATAGTTTCGGCACAAATATTTTTTAAGGTAGCATCATCAATGGTGCCACCAACATAAGGGCGCATTACCTCAAAAGCCAAACTTGCTTTATCTAAAGTTTTAAAATTCTCAATTTGTGCTGCAGTAAATTTCGGAATCTCCATTGGAAAATACAATCCCTTATCAGGCGCTTGACCTGTAATGGCCGCGGCTCTGAAATCAACATTGGGTGATTGTTTTTGTAAACTATAATACTGCATTGATAAAATATATATTTAATCCGTCTTGACTTTGCTTAAAATAAATCTACTATCTCCACGCCTTTTTGATTAATAGTGGTTACATAAGTGTGATGTGGTAAATTCATTCCCGCATACAATTCATGCATTTCCTTTTCAACCGCTTTGGCAATTTCTTCAGTCTTGCTTAACATAAATATAGAAGGGCCAGAACCTGAAATACCACCACCTAAAGCACCTGCTTGTTTACAAGACAATTTTAATGCATCAAAACCGGGGATTAATATGGATCTCACGGGTTCAATAATGACATCCTCCAATGACCTTCCGATTAAATCATAATCCGATTTCATTAACCCTGCCACTAGTCCAGCAATATTGCCCCATTGCTTAATAGCATCTTTTAATAATACCTTTTGTCTTAATATACTTCGTGCATCAGCGGTACGAACTTCAATTTGTGGATGCACTATTGTAACAAATAATTCAGGTGAGGGTAAGGTAACTATTTCTAATGGGAAGATGGACCGCACTAATGTAACGCCTCCAAAAATACATGGCGCAATATTATCCGCATGCTTTACACCGGATGCTACTTTTTCACCATTCATTGCAAATCGGACTAAATCGTCCTTGGAAAAAATATTACCTAATAAATAATTTGCCCCAACTACAGCACCTGCCGAACTTGCCGCGCTCGAACCCACACCACTTCCGGGTTTGATGCGCTTATTAATTTTTACTTCAAACTTAATATTAGTTTTATCGTACTCTTCTAACAAAGCGAGTAAGGCCGCACCCGCTACATTTTTTTCTGGTTCAGTAGGTAAGTTATATTCATCCAAATTAATAATAACTATACTTGGTTCCTGCTCAGTACGCGCAACCCATCTCATTTCCATTTCATCATAGGGATCGTTCACGGCAAAGCCCAATATATCAAATCCACACACCATATTTGCTACGGTGGCTGGGGCTTTTATTTTAATCCATTGATTACTTGGAACCATAATAAATATTTTAAACTCTTGCAGCTCTGATAATATCTGCAAACACACCCGATGCTGTAACGTCAGCTCCAGCACCCGCACCCTTTACCACTAGTGGCAATTCAGGATAACGGCCTGAATAAAACAACACCAAATTATCCTTGCCATACAAATGATAAAAATCGGAGCTAGGTTCAATATGTTGTAATCCAACTTTGGCAACCCCTTTTCCATTCGCATCATTTTCAAAATTGGCCACAAATTTTAATTTGCAATTTTTTGCAGCCGCTGCATCATATATCTTTTTAAAATGAGGCTCCTGTTTTTCCATTTCCTTATAAAAATCTTCTACTGATCCATCAAAACAACTTGCAGGTAAAAATCCTTCATTCTCAATATCCGACATCTCAATTTTATTGCCCGCCTCCCTGGCCAAAATCATTATTTTACGCATTACATCCGTTCCACCTAAGTCCATTCTTGGATCAGGTTCGGTATACCCTTCGGCTTGTGCCTGACGCACTACTTGTGCAAATGGCACTGTTCCATCATATTGGTTAAATACAAAATTCAATGTGCCTGATAATACGGCTTGTATTTTATTTATGGAATCGCCACTTAATATTAAGTTATTCAATGTACCAATAATAGGTAAGCTAGCGCCCACATTGGTTTCAAATAAAAACGAAGCATTGTACTCGCGCGCTAATGATTTTAATTTCAAGTAATTATCATAGGGTGATGAGCAGGCTATTTTATTACATGCCACCACCGACACTGCCTTGCCTAATAACTGTGCATAGGCGTTAGCAACTTGTTCATGCGCTGTCACATCCACAAACACACTATTACGTAAATTATTTTCAATAATAGAATTTACATACTTATTGATATCACCCAAAGGCGCATCTACCAGCTGTTCCCGCCAATTAGATAAATCAATGCCATCCTGATTAATGATTTGTCGTTTACTATTGGCAATACCCACAATGTTTATTTGTAAACGCAGTTGTTCCTGCACATATCCTACTTGTTTCTTAATTTGATCTATTAATTTACCGCCCACATTTCCAACACCGGCAATATATAAATTCACTTGCTTATAAGAGGTTTCAAAAAATGCTTCATGCAATACGTTGATCGCTTTACGAACATCTGATGTTGCGATGACTGCTGTGATATTTTTTTCAGAAGAACCTTGTGCAATGGCACGTACATTAATACCATTACGGCCCAATACACCAAACATTTTTCCGCTTACCCCTGGGTGACTTTTCATTTGCTCACCCACTAAGGCCAATATCGAAACTTCTTTTTCAATAATTAGAGGCTCTACTTTTTGTGTTTGTATTTCTTTCTCAAACTCCGCATCCACGGCTATTTTAGCCTGGTGCGCATCCTGCATATTTACCCCAACACATATTGAATGTTCAGATGAACTTTGGGTAATTAAAATAATATTGATTTGTTTATTCGCCAAAGCCTCAAATAATCTTTTTGAAAACCCTGGTATACCCACCATGCCACTTCCTTCCAAGCTTAACAA
>CALLKA010000030.1 GCA_938008665.1 uncultured Bacteroidota bacterium | reverse complement strand
TTTCACCAAGATATCGAAGGCGTAGATTTTATCATATGTAATACTGATTCTAAGGCAATTGAACAAAGTCCAGTTCCTAATAAAATTCAGTTAGGCCCACATTTGACACAGGGTTTAGGTGCTGGCGCCGATCCATCGGTGGGTAAATTAGCTACCGAAGAGTCTTTAGAAGAAATCAAGAAAATATTAGAAGTAAACACTAAAATGGCTTTTATCACTGTCGGAATGGGCGGTGGTACTGGTACAGGTGGTGCTCCGATTATTGCAAAAATCTGTAAAGATTTAGGCATTTTAACGGTGGGTATTGTAACAACCCCATTTGGATTTGAAGGGCCACGTCGTCAAAAACAAGCGGAAGCTGGGATCAATCAATTAAAGCCTTTGGTTGATACTTTATTGGTGATTTCAAACGACAAATTACGTGTTCAATATGGTAATTTGAAAATGAAAGAAGCTTTCACCAAGGCGGACAATGTATTGGCAACAGCGGCAAAATGTATTACAGATGTAATCAATAGTCGTGGTCATATTATTGTAGACTTTGCGGACGTTTGTACCGTAATGAAAAATGGTGGTGTTGCTATTTTAGGTAAGGCCGAAGTGGAAGGTGAAAATAGAGCACAAAGAGCTATTGAAGAAGCCTTAAATTCTCCATTGTTAAATGACAATGATATCAAAGGTGCAAAATGGATTTTATTAAATATTAATAGTGCGGAAGGGGAACATGAGTGCACAATGGATGAATTAGAAACCATCAATAATTTCTTAAGAGAAAGAACTGGCGAACATTCTGATGTAATTATGGGTATGGGCTATGATGCTACCCTTGATAAAAAATTAGGAATCACATTAATCGCTACAGGTTTTGAAGGTAAAGATCCTTTTAAAACTGAAACACCAAAAAAAGCGGAGGCTCCTATTGAGGAAAAAATAGTAATGACCTTGGTCACAGATGCGGTTGCAGCTGAACAAATCAAGCAGGAGCCAGTAAGTAATGAAGTAAATGAAAAAGCAGAAGATCATTTTATTTTAGATCAAACAGAAGAAGCACCAATTCATTTTTCATTTGACCAAGCACCTGCAATTGAAGCTCCGTCATTATTGGACGAAGAAGAATTAGTCGAAGAAGAAGTGAAGGAAGTTGTATTGGATAAATATGATACCATCTGGGAGTTAAATGCTGAAGCAACTATTGCCGCTGCCAATAGCATTGAAGAAGAAATGGAAGAAGATGAATTAGAAGAGATGGAGGAAGATGAAATGTTAGAATCGGAGGAAGAGGTTGAAGAAGAAATGGAAGTGATGGCTTTTGAGAACAGTGAATTAATGCCAACCTTAGTATTAGAAGAGGAGCCTGCATTTGAAGATGAAGTGGAAGAAGAAATGGAAGGAGAAATAGATGAATTGGTGGAATTGCATATGGAAGAAGAAGTGGAAGAAGAAATGTTCACTTTAAATATGGAAGCAGAGAAAGAAGCCACTATTGTTTCTGACTTTATTTTAAGTAAGCCTACTAATATTTATGTGGAAGAAGCGGACGAAATGGAAGCAGAAGTTTCAGCTCCAATAATTGCATCAAATGAAGTGATTTTTGAAATTAATGAGACGGATCCAAGTGTAGAAATGGAAGAAGACTTTATGCTTGAAGAGATCTCTATTAATGAAGAATTGGAAGAAGAATTAATGGAAGAAGAATTAATGGAAGCGGAAATGACCATCGATGAAAATAATGCGGAAGAAGAATTAGCATCTGTTGAAATGTATACTGCTCCTGTGATTGAGACGCCTGCACCAGCGGAAGTTGAATTTGAATCTTCTTTCCGATATGAGGAAGAGCCTTCGATGCAATTGGTGATGAGAGAGGAATCCAACACACCTGTGGCGCATGTGAATCAACAAGCTAATTATGATATGCCATTAGATAATGCCGAGGAGCAAAGAAGGAAAGTGGCAGAGCGTATTCAGAAATTAAGAAATTTATCTTTTAATATTAACAATGCGAATGATCCAAGCAATGATTTTGAATCAGTTCCTGCATATGTTAGAAGAAATATGGAAATGTTTGGTAACACATTGGCTTCTGTTGAAAATTATTACAGCAAGTACACCGTGGATAAGGATGAGAATAACCAAACACAAATTTCAACCATCAATACTTTTTTGGATGGTAAAAAACCGGATTGATTTAGTTTTTATGTATAGTTGATTTTAGTTGTAACCCCGCCCTTCATCAGGCGGGGTTTTTTTATTGCGAATGATACGATTCCTTTGCAAATGAAATGCTCAAAGATTGTACCTTTAACATATGCAAACAGTATTAATCACAGGTGGAACAGGAATGGTGGGAACTTCGCTCACTGAATTATTATTAAGCAAGGGCTATCAGGTGATTATTTTAACACGCAAGCCGCAGGCTTCGAATGTACCTAATTTAACCTATGCTGTTTGGGATATAGCCAAGGGTTATATAGATCCATTAGCAATTGGGAAAGCCGATACGATTGTTCATTTGGCAGGAGCAGGTGTCGCAGATAAAAGATGGTCCAAAAAACGTAAGCAAGAAATTGTAGATAGTAGGGTAATGTCGGGTGCATTGATGGTTAAGTATTTAACTGAAATTCCACATCAAGTTAAAACAGTGGTTGCGGCATCAGCGATAGGTTGGTATGGACCAGATACAGCAAAAAGTTTACAGCATGGATTTGTAGAGACCGATCCTGTGGATGATGCTTTTTTGGGTGACACCTGTAAACGATGGGAGGAAAGTGTAAAACCCTTGGAAACCTTGGGTATCAAATTGGTTAGTTTAAGAATAGGAATCGTATTAAATAAACAGAGAGGTGCATTGGCTGAATTTATCAAACCTGCACAATTTGGCTTAGCAACTATTTTTGGGACAGGCAGTCAAATGGTTAGCTGGATACATTATAAGGATTTATGTAAAATGATTTTATTTGGGATTGAATCAGCTTCTTTAAAAGGAATATATAATGCAGTTTCGCCTGATCCAATAAGTAATAAAGATTTAATAATCGCAATTACAAAAAAGTTACGCGGCTTTTATCTGCCTATTCCTGTTCCCGCTTTCGTCTTAAAAATAATGTTGGGAGAAATGAGTATTGAAATTTTAAAGAGTGCTAAAGTATCCTCCAATAAAATACAAGAAGCCAAATTTAAATTCGATTACCCCACATTAGATTCGGCATTGAATGATTTGTTGTAATCAGCATTGATGAAAAATAGTGTAAAAAAATTACAACTAGTTTCTTATCGGTCTGCCTGCAGTGATGACTGATTGTATGCGCTCCAAGGTTTTCTTTTCACCACACAAACTTAAAAACGCTTCACGTTCTAAATCCAATAAGTATTGTTCATTAACAGTTGTGGGTTCACTTAAATCTCCGCCACACATGACAAATGCTAATTTCTTGGCCACTTTAACATCATGGTCTGAAGCATATCCAGCTTTGTGCATACCATTAATTCCTGCGTATAGTGCACCTAGTCCTGCTTTTCCTAATACTTTAATATCTTTTCTTTGTTGTGCCTGGGTATATCCTGCATTAAATAATTGTAGTGCTTGGTCTTTAGCTTTGGTAATGCGTCTTGATTGATTGAGTAAAATAAAATCCTGTGATTTTCTTAAGATGCCCATATCCATCGCTTCCTGTGCACTTGTTGCCACTTTAGCAGTTGCAATTTGCATAAACCTGCGATTAAGGGTAATGGTTTCTGGTTCATCTGCATGCATTTCATCTGATGCGCGTAACACTAATTCCTTAGTGCCACCACCACCAGGTATTACACCAATACCTAATTCCACCAAACCTATATAAGTTTCTGCAGCAGCACAAATACTATCCGCATGTAAATTCATTTCACAACCACCCCCCAAACAAAGCCCATGTGGGGCTACTACCACAGGGATTGAAGAGTAGCGCACACGCATCATGCTATTTTGAAAAGTACGTATGGCCATATCTAATTCCTCGTAATCCTGTTCAATGGCTAGCATAAAAATCATTCCAACATTCGCACCTGCACTAAATAAATTGGATTCATTGGCAATAACTAGGCCATTAAATTTATCTTCTGCAATATGAATTGCTTTATTTATTCCTTCTAAAACCTCTCCACCAATACTATTCATTTTGGTGTTCCAACTAAATCCTGCAATACCATCGTTCATGTCCACTAGGGTGCATGCGCTGTTTTTCCAAATTGTTTTTTCCTTTAAATCAGACAAGATTAAGAAGGACTCACTTCCTGGCATTAATTTATAAGTTTCAGTTGCAACATCATAGTAATAGCGTTTGCCTTCTTGTACTTTATAAAAGCTTAAACCTTTGTTTAGCATGGTTTCCACCCAAGGTGCAAGCGCATATCCAGCTGATTTCATATCGCTAACCACTTGTGTAGCGCCTAATTCGTTCCAAGTTTCAAATGCACCAATTTCCCAACCAAAACCTGCTTTCAAAGCGTCATCAACACCATAAAGTTCATCACTAATTTCGGGGATACGATGGCTGATATAGGAGAACAATGCAAAATGAAATTGACGAACAAACTCACCCGCTTTGTCTTTGGCTGCGTATAAACTTTTTAAACGTTCGGGTAAACTTTCCATTGCTTTTGCAACACCAATGGAAGCAAATTTTATTTTAACGCGGGGTTCGTATTCAAAAGTTTTTAAATTCAGTGTTAAAATTTCTTTAGAGCTAGCAGTTTTTATTTTCTTAAAAAATCCTTGACTAGTTTTATCACCTAACCAATTTTTTTCGACCATTTTTTCAAGCCAGGCAGGCAAAGTAAAAATATTTTTAGCTTCGTCATTCGGACAGCTTGCTGCAACCCCATTGGCAACCTTAACTAATGTGTCAATACCTACTACATCAGCTGTGCGAAAAGTAGCTGATTTAGGGCGACCCATAATTGGCCCAGTGATGGATTCAATTTCATCAATACTTAACTCCATTTTTTCCATGATATGTAAAACACTCATCATGCTAAAAACGCCTACTCTGTTCGCTATAAAGGCAGGGGTGTCCTTACAAAGTACCGTGGTTTTACCTAAAAATAGATCCCCATAATGCATATGAAAATCAACAATGCTCGGATCTGTTTTCGCTGTAGGAATAATTTCAAGTAAACGCAAATATCGTGGGGGATTAAAAAAGTGCGTACCACAAAAATGTTTTTGAAAATCCTCACTACGTCCCTCCGCCATTAAATGTATCGGGATGCCTGAAGTATTTGAACTGACTAATGTGCCGGGCTTTCTATATTTTTCAACCTCGTCGTAAATTATTTTTTTAATGTCTAATCTTTCCACCACCACTTCAATGATCCAATCTGCAGTACTAATTTTTGCGATATCGTCCGTGAAATTTCCTGTACTTATATTTTGTGCAAATTTTTGAAGATATAAAGGGGAAGGGTTTGATTTAATCGCAGCTTGCAAGGAGCTATCTACTAATTGGTTTCTTTCTTTTGCTTTTGTGCTTTCATTTGACCCTGGTGTTAGCATATCTAATAATAATACTTCCACACCAATCCCTGCAAAGTGACATGCAATACGAGAACCCATTACGCCACTTCCTAATACCGCTACTTTTTTTATTGATCTTTGCATAAAAGCACATTTTTGTAAAATTAGTTAGTTATGCAACTATTTTCAAAAAAATCTTCCAAATTCACCTATTTTTTTTGCCACTGGTTGTTTCTTTTGACCATTTAACAAATGCGGCTTGGGGGTTGCTACCTTTGGATTACATTTGTATTATGCAAGTTGACAACAAATTAGTAAGCCATTTGGCACATTTATCTAGGTTGAATGTGGCCCCTGAAAAAATGGACAAATTAGTTGCAGACATGCAGGATTTGGTAGGTTTTGTTGAAAAGCTCAATGAATTAGATACCACTGGCACCGAGCCGTTAATGCATATGGGTGATAGTTTCAATGTATTGCGTTCGGATGAAGTAAAAGGATCTATAGATAGAACTACAGCTTTAAATAATGCACCTGATCATAATGGTGAGTTTTTCAAAGTGCCTAAAGTAATAAATAAATAAATTTATATAATGTCATCAGTTATTCAATTAAGGGATTTACAAAAAAGTTATTTTATGGCAGGACAAGCCATACCTGTATTAAAAGGAATTAATTTGGATATTAAGTCAAATGAATATGTTGCTTTGATGGGTCCTTCGGGAAGTGGAAAAAGTACGCTAATGAATATATTAGGCTGCTTGGATTCACCTACCAAAGGAATGTATAATTTAAATGGACACGATGTAAGTAAGATGACAGATGATGAATTGGCAGGTATTCGTAATGTTGAAATTGGATTTGTATTTCAACAATTTAATTTATTGCCAAGATTATCAGCTGCTGAAAATGTAGCATTGCCATTGGTTTATGCAGGTATCGCAAAAAAGGAAAGATTAGAAAGAGCGATGGTTGCACTAGAAAAAGTGGGCTTGGCAGATAGAAGTCATCATAAATCAAATGAATTAAGTGGAGGTCAAATACAAAGGGTAGCCATTGCGCGTGCACTTGTCAATAACCCATCTATATTATTAGCCGATGAGCCTACAGGTAATTTGGATACCAAAACCTCGGTGGAAGTGATGGAATTATTTGGAAAAATTCATTCATCAGGCAATACCGTAATATTAGTTACCCACGAGGAAGATATTGCGAAATATGCCCACCGCGTTGTAAGGTTAAGAGATGGCAATGTGGAAACAGATACCTTGAACGTTGGTCATAAATAAAGATTGATCAATAAAAATATATAATTAGGCTCCCATAATTTTATGCGGAGCTTTTTTATGCCTAAGTGAACTTTATTTTATTAGATTTGTTACATAGAGAATCCTTAAGCAATAGGGCTTGAGATAAAATAACCGCATGAAAATTTATACCAAAGCTGGAGACGAAGGCAAAACATCATTAATTGGGGGTACAAGGGTACCTAAAAGTCATATTCGTATAGAATCCTACGGAACAGTGGATGAGCTAAACTCATTTATTGGTTTAGTGAGTGATATGTGTGGTAATTCGGAAATTCAAAAAGTATTAAATGAGGTGCAGGATAGATTATTTACAGTCGGTTCTCACCTAGCTTGTGATCCTGATAAAGAATCTGCGATACAAATTCCTAATTTAACTGAAATTGATATTGTGAATTTGGAAAAAGAGATTGATACCATGAATGCAGTTTTAGAACCCATGAAATCTTTTATTTTACCAGTAGGACATAGTGCTATTTCAATGACCCATGTTGCGAGATGTGTTTGTCGCCGTGCGGAAAGATGGTGCGTGAACTTACAAGAGGAAAATTTATTCGTTGAACCCATTGTTATCAAATACCTGAACAGATTAAGCGATTACTTATTTGTATTAGCTAGGTATATTGGGCATTTAAATGGTGTAGCAGATATGCCTTGGAAAGCAAGGGTGTAATTAAATAATTAGTCCATCCTTCATGTGAAGTGTACGATTGCTCATTTCAGCCAAAGATTCATTGTGCGTTACAATTAAAAAGCTTTGTTGAAAAGTGTCGCGACATTTAATAAATAAATGATGCAAGGCAGCTGCATTAGCACTGTCTAAATTACCTGTAGGTTCGTCGGCAAAAATTAAAGCCGGACTATTAATTAAAGCACGTGCTACTGCAATTCTTTGTTGCTCGCCACCAGATAAACTATGGGGCTTTTTATCTTTTTTATCAGCTAAGCCCATAAAGTCAAGTAATTCCATCGCCTTTATTTCCACTTGTTTTTTTGGTTTTTGACCTATCCAAGCTGGGATACAAATATTCTCGAGTGCCGTGAATTCAGGTAACAAGTGATGAAATTGAAAAACGAAACCAATTTGATTATTTCTGTAATGGGCAAGTTGCTTATTGGTAAGTTTACTAATGTCCTGATTTTGAAATAAAATTTGCCCTTTGTCGGCTTTTTCAAGACTACTTACAATATACAATAGCGTCGATTTACCAGCCCCGGATGCACCCACAATAGAAACCATCTCCGCCTTGTTTACCTCAAGGGATACCCCTTTTAAGACTGAAATATTGCCATAATTCTTATATATGTCTGTCGCAACTAATAGTGCAGGCTGCTTTTCCATGATACAAACCTACGATTACCGGCCCAATTTTGGCAAAATTTCACAATTTGTTTACATCCTGTAGAAAAAACACATTTGGTAGTATCATTTATACGGCTACTTTTGCAAAAAAGAAACCTATGTTTTGGACTTTAGAATTAGCCAGTTATTTAGAGGAAGCACCTTGGCCGGCTACAAAAGATGAATTGATCGATTACTCTATTCGTAGTGGAGCACCATTAGATGTGGTTGAGAATTTGCAAGAGTTAGAAGACGAAGGAGAAGTATATGAAAGCATTGATGACATTTGGCCAGATTACCCAAGTAATGACGACTTCATGTTTAATGAAGACGAGTATTAATTTCCCCATGGGCTTTTTGAAAAATAAGCCCATAAAAATTAATCTCTAATTATGAGGAAAATAAATAAGGGGCTAAGCTTTGCTAGCCCCTTATTTATTTAAATTATTGAGGCATAACCAGCACATCACGAAGCTTTGCTTCGTTCTTCTCTTATGATTTTATCTCTTATGATTTTTAGCTCTTATGATAAGGAAAAATAAAAAAGGGTCCCGATATGTCGGCGACCCTTTTTTAATGTGCGCAAAAAAAAGTGAGCGCGAAAAATATACTTAAAAAGTTAATTTAAAATACAATAACATTAAACTCAGAATTAATACAATGGTGTTTGCGATAAGTACAGGTCGGCTATTAATTAAATAAGCATAAGTCAACCAAACAATACAGCTAAAGTTTACAATTAATACCATGAGTAAACTTAAATCCCCTACACTATGTGATTTCCAGGATAAATATACCTGAGGCACAAAAGTGATGCAACTTAATAGTGAACCAAAGTAACCGATGGCTTCTACTAATTTCGGATTAATTTCTTTATTGCTCATGTGTTTTTTTTAATTGAGGGGGGCTTTGTTTTTTTTATCCTTCTGTGATACCTGCTTTTTGCATAATCAAATCACTCACGCCAGTAGTTGAATAACCACCATCATGGAATAAGTTTTGCATCGTAACCATTTTGGTTAAGTCGGAAAATAAAGTCACACAATAGTTAGCACAATCTTCAGCGGTTGCATTTCCTAGTGGTGCAATCGCATCCGCGTAATCAAAAAAGTCACCAAATCCTTTGATACCTGTTCCTGCAGTTGTTTTGGTAGGAGATTGTGATACCGTATTCACACGAACTTTATTTCTTAATCCATAATGGTATCCAAAACTACGTGCAATGGATTCCAGCAATGCTTTAATATCAGCCATGTCGGTATAAAAAGGGAATGTTCGTTGTGCTGCAGCGTAGGTTAAAGCAACCACACTTGCGTGGTCATTTAAAGCATCCATTTTATAAGCAACACTTAGCATTTTATGTAAGGACATTGCAGAAACATCAACGCCTTTTGCATAATAATCATAGTTCAATTCAGGGTAAGCGATTTTTTTACGAATATTTACGCTCATGCCTATAGAATGTAATACGAAGTCAATTTTGCCACCTAAAATTTCTTGAGATTGGGTAAAAAGATTCGTTAATTCCTCAACGCTTGTCGCATCGGCTGGAACAATCTTAGAGTTTGTTTTTTCTGCTAAACCATTAATCTCACCCATACGCATTGCGATAGGGGCGTTGGTTAAAACAAAAGTTGCACCTTCTTCATGTGCTTTTTCAGCCACTTTCCAAGCAATGGAATTGCTATCAAGCGCACCAGTAATAATTCCTCTCTTTCCTTTCAATAAATTGTATGCCATTTTGATGGTTTATTTAATTGCTGTAAAAATAATTATAATATCCTTTAAAAAGTCAATAATTGCATGAATTGACTAATAAGCTTTCGTTAAAACAAGTGGATGTTATAAAAAATAGGAAATACAATAAGAATTATGGTAAAATTACGCCTCTAAAAGTTCCTTGGCATTTTCCAAAGCAGATTTACTTGGTGGATCACCACCAATCATCAGCGCAATATGTTGCACCCTTTCGCTAGCGGTAAGCGCCCTTAAAAAGGTATTGGTATTGGCGCCCTTTTGTTCTTTATATACAAATAAATGCGCATGTCCTTTGGCGGCAATTTGCGGTTGGTGGGTGATGCATAAAACCTGTCTTGCTTGTCCTAGGCCTTGCAACAATAAACCTACTTGTTTGGCAGGTTCCCCTGAAATTCCAGTATCAATTTCGTCAAAAATCATAGTAGGTAAATCAATGGACTTAGCCACAAGTGATTTTATGCAAAGCATCAAACGACTTAATTCACCTCCGCTCGCAACTTTTTTTATAGGTTCAAACTTTTGGGTATTGTTTGCGTCAAACAAAAAGTCAATTTTATCTTTTCCGTATGCATTATAAGCAACCTCGTCAATCGTAACTTTTATTTTGGCATTTGGCATGCCAACTTGATGTAAAAGTTGATTTACATTTTTGGTAAATGGCGCTGTTTCCTTATTTCTTTTTTGTGTTAAAGAAGTTGCCAATTCCACTACCTTTTTTTCATCCGCTTTCACTTGTTTGGTGAGCTGATTAATTTCTTCATCCAAGCTAAGCACCGCGGTTAAGTCAAGCTCCAATTGTTGTTGGATACTAATGAGTTCATTAGTGCTTTGTACTTTGTGCTTTTTTTGTAAGCTATATCCTTCTGATAAACGGTCTTGAATCAAAACCATTTTCTTGTCATCAAAATCTATTTTGTCCTGCCAGTTGCTAAGCTCATTAGCGACATCTGCTAGTTCAATTTGTGCAGCTTTTAAACGGTTTAATAAATCAGCAAATTGAGGTTGCCATTTCACAATGCCATCTAAATTATTCGCAATTTGTTTTAACTGTTGCACAATTGGATTGTCGGCGCTTTCTAATACCTGAATGCTTTGATCAATTTGTGCTTTGATGGAAACAGCGTTCTCTAAAAATTTAAGTTCCTGTTCTAAATGCTCTAATTCATTTTCTTTTAATTGTAGTGCCGCTAATTCTTCTAATAAATGTTTTTTATAGCTTTCTGTTTTTTCAAACTCATCGCGTCTAGTAATTAATTCAGCCAATTGCTTTTGATGGTCCTTCCATAAATGAAAAATAGATTGGTATTGTGCTAAATCCTTATGAACTCCGGCCAGAGCATCAATTACGGTGCGTTGAAAGTCGGTGTCGCCCAGAGTAAGCGTATCAAATTGTTGGTGCAAATCCACCAGCTGCGAAGTAAGTTGCTTAAGCTCGTTCAAATTAATTGGCGTATCGTTGATAAAAGCTCTTGACTTTCCTTGTGCATTTATCTCACGACGAATAATTACTTCATCCGTTAAATCAAGATCATGCTCTGTAAAAAATGCTTGATAGGTTTGCTTGTTGCTTAATGAAAAAGTGCCTTCAATAAAACATTTTTTTGAAGCGTCTCTACATACCGTGCTATCAGCTCTGTCGCCTAATATTAAACCCAGGGCCCCCATGATAATACTTTTACCCGCACCAGTTTCACCAGTGATCACAGATAATTGATTGGACAAATCAATACTGAGTTGGTCAATTAAAATGTAATTATGTATTTCGAGTTTGGATAACATGGCTTAATGCAATATACACTACCCTAAAATGCTGCACAAATTTTGTTGTAATAAAAAAGGGTCCTGATTGCTCGGGACCCTTTAAGGAATATTTTCAAAATAGTTTTAAGTCTATTTTTTGGTCTTTTCTGGCGCGTTTGCTACATCCGACTCCACTAAAATACGACCGCAGTTTTCACATACGATGATTTTTTTGTGTAAGCGAATTTCGCTTTGACGTTGTGGAGGAATTGAGTTGAAGCAACCGCCACAAGCATCTCTTTCAACAGTAACAACAGCCAAGCCATTGTGGTAACTGTTTCTGATGCGATCGTAGCTGTATAATAAACGGTCGTCAATATGCGCACGTGCTTCCTCGCTTTTTACTCTTAATTCTTTTTCTTCAATTTCAGTATCAGCGATGATTTTCTCTAATTCACTTTTTTTGTGGGTCAATACGCCATCTTTTGAAGCGATTGTTTTTTTAGCAGCATCCAATGCTTTTATTTTTTCGCCTAAATCTTCATTTGCATCACGGATGTGTTTTTCAGCAAGTTTGATTTCTAACCCTTGCATTTCAAGCTCTTTGTTAATTGCTTCAAACTCACGATTATTTTTAACATTCTCACTTTGAGATTCGTATTTAGCTAATAAAGCTTCGCTTTCTTTGATCGCTGCTTTTTTAGTTTCAATGAATTCAGTGATACCATTAATTTCTTCTTCAATTCTAACTTGTCTGTTCACTAATCCTTGAACTTCATCTTCCAAATCTTTTACCTCCATTGGTAATTCACCACGTAAAATTTCAATTTCATCGATACTGCTATCAACGCGTTGAAGTCTGTAAAGGTTTACTAATTTTTCTTCTACTGAAAAGTCTTTGACTGATGCCATATTTCAAGTTTATTTAAAGTATGTTATAGGTTGTGTACACACCAAGGATTGGAGGACGGCAAAGGTAGGGAATTTACCGGTTAAATAAGCAACAATTAGCTCCGAAACCCATTGTTCGCTTTCGCCATGCCCTATATCTACCAGTAAAAGCTGCCCATCGGCCTCAAAAAAGTCGTGGTATTTAAGGTCACTGGTGATAAAACAGTCCACCCTTTGGGCCTTAGCAGCACTGGTCAGGAAGCTACCTGAACCCCCACATAAAGCTATGTTTTTCAATGGTTTACCTGTTAATGGGGTATGCTTTACTATCGATAAATTAAATTTTTCTTTTATCCATTTTACAATTTTTTTCAAATCATTGTTATGTTCATCTATAACAAAAGATTTTTTTTCTTTTGTTTCATACATAATAGTATTTAATAAATAATAAATTATTAGCAAAATGAACCAATCCACACAAACCTATCGCAATATCAACTGGAAAAAACAACATGAAAACCGGAGTTAGTAATGTCCCTAATCCAAAACCTGAGAAAAAGGTCAGAATAGCAGTTAAAAAAGCTACGATTGATATGATTATGATTTCCATAAAATTTTTGTTTCAGGTTTCAAGTTTAAAAGTTTAAGGTTTTATGTAACTTTGAATAAACAAATCAACTTGAAACTAAAATTTTATGGGAATTATTAAATTACAAAATATTAGAACTTTTTCATTTCATGGATGCTTAAAAGAAGAGGCACTAATTGGTTCCAATTATAGAATTGATCTAGAAATTAAAACCGATTTAAGAAAGTCTTCCGTAACGGATGAACTCAAAGATACTGTTGATTATGTGCTTTTAAATAAAATAGTAGTCGAAGAAATGGCGATTCGGTCCAAATTACTGGAGCATGTAGCACACCGAATCATAACCAGAATTTTTAGTGAAATCCCTTCGGTTTCCAGAATTCTTTTAGCTGTATCAAAACTCAATCCGCCTATTGGTGGTGATGTTGAAGCGGTTACTATTGAAATAGAAGAATACAGAAGTTAAATACGATTTACGAATTCTAAAAATTATCAATTATCAATTGTTAATTATCAATTGTTTTATATATTTGCCGTCCAACTGGCATCTTGGCCGAGCGGCTAGGCACCGGTCTGCAAAACCGTCTACTCCGGTTCGAATCCGGAAGATGCCTCTTAAATTAGAACCT
>CALLKA010000029.1 GCA_938008665.1 uncultured Bacteroidota bacterium | reverse complement strand
TTCCCTACACGACGCTCTTCCGATCTATATTTATAATTTAATTAATAAAATTATTGTGGAAAAAAAGTTGAATAAAAATGAAGAAATCGTAAATATTTTGCAAAAAAATAGGGCTAAACCTTAGATTTTAGCCCTATTCTGAAAATTTTATACAATTGGATTAGCTTGATTGTACGAATAAGCTGGCATCCTTTGAGGCCAATAATGTGGATCCAGTTAAAAATATGTCCACTTGACGGGCACATTCACGACCCTCACTTATTGCCCAAACAACTAATGATTGTCCACGACGCATATCTCCAGCAGTGAAAACTTTGGCAATATTTGTTTTATAGGTTTGTTCTGTAGCTTTTACATTTCCCCTTTCATCTAAAGCAACATCAAGCTCGTTAATAATTCCAGTAGGATCTGCATGCAAAAATCCCATGGCTAATAAAGCTAATTCGCAAGGAATTTCTCTAATGCTGCCTTCCTTTTCAGTGAATTTTGAAGGCCTTCCATCCGCGCTGCTTGTCCACTCTAAGTCAACAATTTGTAAAGCTTTTAAATTGCCTTTTTCATCCCCAATAAATGCTTTTGTAGCAACGCCCCATATTCTTTCAGCGCCTTCCTCATGTGAGGTTGTTGTTTTTAATATCATCGGGTAGGTAGGCCATGGCATATATTCTGCTCTAGCTTCTGGTGGTTTTGGTAGTAATTCAAATTGGGTAACAGATTTTGCTTCATGTCTGTTTGAAGTTCCAACACAATCACTTCCTGTGTCACCGCCACCAATAACAACCACATTTTTTTTGGTTGCTTTAATATCTTGCTCCTCAAGGGCAATGTTGCTCACCCGTTTGTTTTGTTGTTTTAAAAATTCCATTGCATAATGCACACCCTTTAAATCACGACCAGGTATGGTTAAATCTCTAGGTATGGTTGATCCACCAGCTAGTACCACTGCATGATAATCACGCATAATATCATTCACCCTAACATTCACACCCACATTGGCATTGCAAATAAATTGTATGCCTTCCTCTTCTAAAACAGCAATACGCCTTTCCACAACCGTTTTATCTAATTTAAAATCAGGAATTCCAAATCGCAACAAGCCACCTGGTTTTGGGTCTCTTTCAAACACAGTGACTTCATGCCCGGCATAATTTAATTGGGCAGCTGTGGCTAATCCTGCAGGGCCTGATCCTATGACTGCTACTTTTTTTCCAGTTCTTACGGTTGGTTTGCGTGGTGCAACAAATCCTTTTTCAAATGCTATTTCAATAATATGTTTTTCAATCTCTTCAATAGTAACTGCTGGTTGATTAATTCCTAATACGCAAGCACTTTCACAAGGTGCTGGGCAAATTCGTCCGGTGAACTCAGGGAAATTATTGGTGGAAATTAAAATTTCATATGCATCCTTCCATTCTTTACGATACACTGCATCATTGAATTCAGGAATAATATTTCCTAAAGGACATCCATTGTGACAAAAGGGGACACCACAATTCATGCAACGTGCTGATTGTTCATTTAGTTTTTGATCAGGTAATAATTCCACGAATTCTTTAT
The DNA here is from genome assembly GCA_938008665.1 of uncultured Bacteroidota bacterium. Taxonomy (GTDB): domain Bacteria; phylum Bacteroidota; class Bacteroidia; order Chitinophagales; family Chitinophagaceae; genus Sediminibacterium. The sequence goes on along the minus strand of CALLKA010000029.1, from coordinate 12,221 downwards.
AATTCTTTTTCCTTTCTGATGCTGGCAGTTTGGAAGGAAGTTCCCTTGTAAATTCTTTAAATCCTGTTGGCTTGCCCATATGCTTTATTCCAATAATTAAGTCAATGAATGATTTTTATGAATGCTTATTTTGATGCGACTGCTTTTTGTTTTTGCAATTGCAATGCTTTTTTATAATCTCGCGGAAATACTTTTATAAATTGCTTCAATTGATTTTCAAAATCAGCTAAAATAAATTTTGCAACGGAACTCCCAGTTTTATCAAAATGTTGTTGAATTAAATTTTGTAAAACAGGAATATCATCCCCAGCAACTGGATCTAAATCAACCATTTCCATATTACACATAGCTTCAAAATTATTTTGAACATTATATATGTATGCAATACCACCACTCATACCTGCTGCAAAGTTGCGACCAGTAGGTCCAAGGATAACCGCAGTGCCGCCAGTCATATATTCACAACCGTGATCACCAACGCCTTCCACCACCACTTGTGCACCTGAATTTCGAACTGCAAATCGTTCGCCTGCTTTTCCTCTTATAAAAGCAACGCCACTCGTAGCGCCATAAAGTGCAACATTTCCAATAATGATATTTTCTTCAGGAACAAAGGTTGCTTTTTTATCAGGATAAACTATTAATTGTGCACCACTTAGCCCTTTGCCAAAATAGTCGTTTGCGTCACCTTCTAATTCCAAAGTAACACCCTTGGTATTGAATGCGCCAAAGCTTTGTCCTGCAGTTCCTTGAAATTTAAAATGAATGGTATCTTCAGGTAAGCCATTTGCTTTATATACTTTGGTTATTTCATTGGAGACAATGGTACCCGTGGTCCGATCTGTATTTTTGATAGGGAAGCTGGCAATTACTTTAGTTTGTTTATCAATAGCTGGTTGTGCAGCTGCTAATAATTTCCAATCTAAAACATCGGACATTAAATGATCCTGCACTTCAGTTTGGTATAAGCTAACACCATCTTCTGCAGGTTCTTTATACAATACATCACTTAAGTCTAAGTTTTTGTATTTCCAATGGTTGATATTTTCACGCATGGTTAAAGCGTCCACTTGTCCCACCATTTCATTGATGGTTCTAAATCCTAGCTCTGCCATAATTTCACGAAGTTCCTGTGTGATAAATTCAAAGAAACGAACAACGTGATCAGGATCACCTTTAAAGCGTTTGCGTAATTCAGGATCTTGGGTAGCAACTCCAACAGGGCAGGTATTCATATGACACTTACGCATCATGATACAACCTTCTACAATTAATGCTGCTGTTGCAACGCCCCATTCTTCTGCGCCTAATAATGTTGCAATAGCAATATCTCTTGCCGTCTTCATTTGACCATCTGCTTGCACGACAACACGACTACGTAATTTATTTTTTACTAAAGTTTGGTGTGTTTCAGCCAAACCTAATTCCCAAGGAAGTCCGGCATGTTTAATGGAACTTAATGGTGAGGCACCTGTGCCGCCATCAAAACCTGCAATTAAAACTACGTCTGCTTTTGCTTTGGTCACCCCAGCAGCAATAGTTCCAACCCCCGCTTTACTTACTAATTTTACATTAATACGTGCGGCGCGATTTGCATTTTTTAAATCAAATATCAATTGCGATAAATCTTCAATCGAATATATATCATGATGGGGTGGTGGTGAAATTAAACCTACACCAGGTGTCGCATGTCTTGTTTTCCCGATCCAATCATCTACTTTATCTCCTGGCAATTGACCACCTTCCCCTGGCTTTGCGCCCTGAGCCATTTTTATTTGTAATTCATCCGCTTCTGATAAGTAATAACTTGTTACACCAAAACGCGCACTGGCCACTTGTTTAATGGCGCTTCGCATGGAATCGCCATTGGGTAATTTCTCATACCTTATTTCATCCTCGCCACCTTCGCCAGTATTGCTTTTACCTCCCAAACGATTCATTGCAATCGCAAGGGTCGTATGTGCTTCCCATGAAATTGAACCAAATGACATAGCGCCGGTTGCGAATCTTCTATATATTGCAGAGGCGGGTTCCACCTCGTCAATGGATATAGATGGTCTGGTGGGCTTAAAGTCAAACAGGCTTCTTAATGTGCATGCTTTTTCTGTTTGATCATTAACTGTTTTGGAATATTTTTTAAATGTCGCGTAGTCATTCATTTTAGTGGAATGCTGTAACAAATGAATAGTCTGTGGATTGAATAAGTGAAATTCACCACGACGTTTCCATTGATAAACACCACCTTCTGCTAGGCGATCAACAGGGGATGATTTTTTTGCAAATGCCAAATCATGTTTTGCTAAAATTTCTTTGGCAATTTCATCTAAGCCCATTCCGTTGATGCGAGATGTGGCTCCTGTAAAATGTTTATTCACCACTTCTTTATTAATGCCAATGATTTCAAAAATTTGCGCACCTTGATAGGATTGCAAAGTAGAAATACCCATTTTTGAAAACACTTTATATAATCCTTCGTTAACTGCCTTGATATAATTTTTCTTTAACTTGTCTGAATCATAATCCGATTTGATTTTGTCATGCAATTTCATATCTCGAATAGTTGACAATGCCATATATGGATTGATTGCAGTGGCGCCAAAACCAATTAAACATGCATAATGGTGTACTTCCCATACATCGCCGGCTTCCACAATAATTCCAACCTTACCCCTAAGTCCTTTTTTAATTAAATGATGGTGCACACTTGAGCAAGCGAGCAATGTTGGAATTGCAGCATGTTCAGAATCAATAGCACGATCGGTGAGTACGATAACTTCAAAGCCATCTTCTACTGCATCAACTGCATATCGACACAAACGGTCAAGGCCTCTTTTTAATGAACCTTCTTTTCTATCTGCTCTAAAATAACATTGCAATGTTTTTGCTTGAAATACGCCTGTATCAATACTTCTTATTTTTTCTAACTCGTGGTTATTTAAAATGGGATGTTTTAAAGCAAGACAATGACTCGCCATAGGATCTTCGGTCAATAAATTTCCCTGACTTCCTACAAAGCTTGCCAAAGACATCACCATTCTTTCCCGAATTGGATCAATAGGCGGATTGGTTACCTGGGCAAATAATTGTTTAAAATAACTTGAAATATGTTGTGGTTGGTCACTCAAAACAGCCAAGGGCGTATCCGTTCCCATTGAACCAATCGGTTCTTTGCCATCCAATGCCATTGGAATAATAATATTCTCTAAATCTTCTTTGCTATAACCAAACGCTTTTTGATATTTAAAAATTTGATCATGCTCCAAGTGGGTAAATTGGATGCGCGGTTCTGGTAATTCTTCTAACCTAATTTTATATTTATTCACCCAATCTCCATAGGGTTGTTGTGCGCAAATATTTTCTTTTAAATCAGTGTCGCTAATAATTTTTCCAGCCTCCATGTCAACCACAAACATTTTTCCTGGTTGTAATCGACCCTTCTCAATAATGATTGCTGGGTCAATAGGTAATGCGCCTGTTTCTGATGCCATGATTACACGATCATCATTTGTTACGCAATATCTTGATGGTCTTAAACCATTGCGATCGAGTGTGGCACCAATTATTTTTCCATTGGTGAATGAAATAGATGCAGGTCCATCCCATGGTTCCATAAATGCTGCATGAAATTCATAAAATGCTTTTTTAACTGGATCCATTAATTCATTGCCGTCCCATGCTTCAGGGATTAACATCATCATCACATGTGGTAATGAACGACCAGATAAAGTTAAAAGTTCAATCACATTGTCCAAACAAGCTGAATCGGATTGTCCTGCAGTTACAATTGGCAATATCATATCCAATTCCTCCTTGCTAAAATAAGGGGAGAAGAAACTGCTTTCGCTTGATCTTAACCAGTTTAAGTTTCCTTGTAAAGTATTGATCTCCCCATTATGTGCAATGTAGCGGAAGGGTTGTGCTAATTTCCATGAAGGAAAGGTATTTGTAGCAAAACGAGAATGTACTAAACCAAAAGCAGATACAACACGTTTGTTACTCAAGTCAGGAAAGTATTCCCTTACTTGATGACTTGTTAATTGACCTTTATAAACAATTACTCTTTGTGAAAGAGAGGCCATGTAAAATCCTATAGCTTCCTTTTTAATCGAGTTATTGATCGTATGTGAAGCGTAATTTTTTAAAACAAATAATTTGCGTTCGAAATCTTCTGGGTCAGTAATGCTATCTGGTTTTTTTAAAAAAACTTGTTCCATGATTGGCTCAACCGACAATGCGGAAGGTCCAATGGTGCTTTTATTTACAGGTACAGTTCGATAGCCGATAATTTCAATACCTAACTTTTCTGCAGCGCGTGCAAATATTTCTTGACACTCTTCCTTCATTCCTTTTTCAGCAGGAAAAAATATAAATCCAACACCATATTCATTAATGTCCGGTAAGTGAATTCCTTTTTGTAATAATTCATCAAAGAAAAATTCATGTGGAATTTGAATCATAATACCAGCGCCATCACCTGTATTAATTTCACATCCACAAGCGCCACGATGTTCCATGTTTTCTAAAATAGTCAATGCGTCATCAACATTTTGATGCGCTTTGATTCCTTTGATATGGGCAACAAATCCTATACCACAAGCGTCGTGTTCATAAGCAGGATCATACAATCCTAAGTTTTCATTTTTCGTCATTTCCAACCAATTAATTAAAGGATAATTTAAACCGGGTAGCGATTCGTGGAAAATTACGAAATAATGAGGATTTTTTATAGTTCAAATGCAAGAAATTTACGCACCATTCATCATCATTTTAAAAAACCTTTATTAGCGCATAATTTTATAAATAACGAACGTTCGCATTTGTGGTTAAACTGATTTTGCTTAGCTAAGACAAGAGGAATGGTTACAAGTTATATCGTATCGATCCTTATGTTATTGGTGAGGTCGGATGTTTGATACTTCTTATTTTTTTCATATATGCCAAAAAGCGAACTGCCAGATCCTGACATGCTTGCGTAAATAGCCCCCTGATGGTAAAGGTCTTTTTTTAATGCACCAATAATGGGGTGCGCATCCATAACGGGGGCTTCGAAATCATTAATCAATTCCTGCTTCCAAGTGGAGATGGGTTGTTGAATGATTTCGGCAATTAATTTATCCTTTTTACAGGGTGTAATTTGTTGAAAAGCCCAAGGGGTTGCGATATGAATTCCTGGATGTAAAAGTACAATGGTGTAATTAGATAAGTTGCATTCAATAGGAGAGAGTAGTTCCCCCTTTCCAGTGGCATGACATGGGGTATCAAATAAAAAATAGGGGCAATCACTTCCTAATTTTTCTGCATAAATAATAAGTTGTTCCTGGCTAAGCCCAATTTCAAATAAAGCATTTAAAATTTTTAATGCCGAACTGCCATCACTTGATCCGCCGCCTAATCCTGCGCCCATGGGAATTATTTTATGCAAATGCATTTGTATGTCAGGAAGTGAGGGGAAATCGGTTTTTAGTAAATGGTATGCTTTTAGGCATAAGTTGTTGCTGGTATCGCCAGGAATTGCTAATCCTGAATTTGAAAATGTGGTTGCTTGATTATTTTTTGCAGGCGTTATTTCAAGCATATCTTTTAAAGCAACTGGATAAAAAACTGTTTCTAAATCATGAAAGCCATCGGCTCTTTTAGCGACAATGGATAAGCCTAAATTAATTTTGCAATGGGGATATTGAATCATTATTTATGATTTCTTTTGCGCACTTCTTTTATTGATCTCATCTCTGATATCTATTGCGCGAATATAGTCTTCCTGTTCTAAAACTTCTTTTAATAAATTATTCAATTCAACTAAGGATAACAAACTAAGGTCGTTTATTTTTGCAGGTTCATTTACTGGGTTTGCATGAATGGGTTTGTCTGCATTTTCACTGGTTAATCCTGCTTGTTCTAAAATATTTGAATACACATAAATTGGGCAACCAAATCGAACGGCTAAGGCAATAGCATCACTGGTTCTGCTATCAATTTCAATGGTATCATTGGCGGTGAAGCAAACTAGCTTTGAATAAAAAATTCCTTCTTGTAAATCGCAGATGTACACTTCTTGTAATTGAACACCAAATGCGGTCATGAAATTTTTCATCAAATCATGCGTCAATGGTCTTGACGGATGCATATTTTCCAATGCAACAGCAATGGCTTGCGCTTCAAATCCACCAATAACAATGGGCAAACGGCGTAAGCCATTTACCTCACCCAATACAACTGCATATGAGTTTGACTGGGTAATGCTATGAGACAAGGCAACAATTTCTAGTTCAATTTTATGCATATTTCAAATTACCCCCTAAAGTTAAATAATTATGTTATTCGTTGTGCTTCATTTTTAAAATTGCAGCCGTGAATGCCGGCACAACTTCAAATGCATCTCCTACAACACCATAATCTGCTGCTTTAAAAAAGGGAGCTTCGGGGTCCTTATTAATAACCACAATTGTTTTGCTTCGGTTAACGCCTGCTAAATGCTGAATGGCGCCCGAAATTCCAATCGCAATATATAAGTTAGGGGCTATTTGAATACCCGTTTGACCCACATGCTCATGATGTGGTCTCCAGTCAGTATCTGAAACAGGTCTGCTACAAGCAGTTGCTGCACCTAATGCTTTTGCCAAATCTAATAAAATACCCCAGTTTTCTGGTCCCTTTAATCCGCGACCACCACTCACCACTAAATTCGCTTCGGTTAATGGAATTTCTCCATTTATTTTATTGACATGGGTTACTTTAACGGAAGCAGCGGGAATAGGGATATTCAGCTCCACGATGGTAGCACTTGATTCATAATTTTGAATGCCAAAACTATTTTGATTAATTGCGATTACTTTTTTTGGTGTCTCAATTTTTATATTAGCAAATGCCTTTCCAGAAAACACTGTTTTTGTAACTTCAAAACCATTTTGCAAATTTGGTAAACTACATGCACCCGTTACAATTCCTGCATCTAATTTAACTGCCACTGCAGGTGCAATTGCTTTCCCATTAATATTATGTGCAAATACAATTACCTCTGCATTTAAATTTGAAGCAGCTGTTGCAATTAAACTTGCATGAACTTTAGCGTCAAAACTATTTAAACTTTCATTGTTCAATTGGTGTACTTTGCTTGCACCCAATTTACCTAACGCAGTTAAATCATCATTGACAGTTCCTAAAATTAATGCTTCCGCACTACAACCTAATTGCTTTGCAATGGCAGCACCATAGAAAATGGCTTCATGCGATGACTTTTTTATTTCTTTTTCTGAATGATCTATATAAATTAGTACCATAATTTTTTATTTTAAACGCTTTTTTGCAAATCGGAAAATGAATAATTGTAAATGATATTCTTAAATAACTTTTGCTTCCTCTTTTAATAACTTAACTAATTCGTCCATTTGATCAGGCGCAATTAATTTAACACCCGTTTTTGCTGGAGGCAAACTAAATTCCTTGATGCTGGTATGCGCATTTGTTGCTATAGGTTCAACCACTTTTAATGGCTTTGTTCTTGCCGCCATAATACCACGCATATTGGGGATTCTTTGTTCAGCCATTCCTTTTTGACAACTTATAATCATAGGAAGTATTACTTCATTGGTTTCTTCTCCACCTTCAATTTCACGTTGAATAGTAGCAGTATTGCCATTCACTTCTAAATGATTGGCTAGTGATACGTAGGGGAGATCTAATATTGCAGAAAGCATGGATCCTATACAAGCACTATTATAATCAATGGTTTCTTTTCCGGTCATGATTAAATCATAAGATCCTTGTTTTGCGATCGCTGCAATTTGTTGTGCGATCACATAGGAGTCATTACTATTGCTATTGACACGGATGGCTTCGTCACCGCCTAATGCTAAAGCTTTTCTAATAATTGGTTCTGCCTCGGGTCCTCCAACAGTAATCAAATGAATATTGGTGGTAGGATCCTTTTCTTTTATTTCAATGGCTCTTACTAAGGAGTACCACTCGTCATAGGGGTTAATGATCCACTGAACACCGTTTTCATCGAACTTTGTATTACCTTCGGTGAACGCAATTTTAGCAGTGGTGTCGGGTGTTTTACTGATACAAACTAAAATGTTCATTGTATAAAATTTGATTTTGGTTGTTTATGCAACTAATGCAAATATAAGACAGTTTTTTTACCTACTATGCACTAAAATGAGTTCGGATGAATCGTATTGAAAAAATTATTGAATTTTTGAATCAACAACCCAAGGATAATTTCTTAAGGCATGCTTTGGCCCTTGAATACCTTAAAATTGGGGAGGAACTTAAAGCGAGGGATTTGTTTATCGCCATACTCACCGAGTCGCCGGATTATGTAGGTTCCTATTACCATTTGGCCAAATGTTTGGAAAAATTAGCGGATAAAAATGAGGCGATTGTTTGGTATGAAAAAGGGATGGCAGCCGCTAAGTTGGCAAAGGATGACCATGCTTATCGAGAGTTACAGGGCGCTTATGAGGACTTGGTTTATTAAATAATGCGGACAAGGGGATGTCCCAGTTTTTGTAAAATAGACAGATGCAATTTTAATTGCACTATCTGAGTCGATTGCTAATTTTGTCGTCAATGAGTTGAAAAAAGTCATCAGGTTTATAAGTTCTCCAAGCAGTAATTTCCATCAATTCAATATACCTATTTAATTTTTTTTGTAAAAAATCATATTGTGCAGCAGGGTGTAAGTTGACCATAACCGCCCAGCCTTCGTTGTCCGCTAATTCTTCATACCATTCCTCGTAATAATCACGGTCCCCATTGTGAAAATTGTACACGTATTCTCCTATCAAAATAAATTTATTAATGCCATAGGACATTAATGAATCCAACACTTCTCGCTTTAAAAGCATGATATCATTTTCAATTGCATCATTCCATTCACCTATGAGTTCAATAATGGCAAAGTTGGACTCATAGGCAACAAAGAGGATTTTTAAATATAAATTTTTACTTCCGAATGTATCCCATTGCGGATGGATATAATAATTGTAAACTGTTTGTGAAAATTCAAACTCGCTATAAGTTTGACCAAAAAATATAGATCTGGGATCTTCGTCGGCTATATATAAATGTCGCCATTGAAAATAGGGCTCAATTTCGTGCATGTACTACAACTATTTGTTGTTTTTGTGAAAAGCGATCAATCCTTCCATGGGCGATTTGGTGATTTTACCTAATTCCATTTCATAAACCAGTGCGAGTTGTTTTATAATATCTCTAAAAGCATAGGCCACACTGCCTGTGAAATGAATAGGGTACAACCAGGACTCATTTAATTTATTTAAATGGGTATAGAAAAAATCATTTAACCCATCTTCAATAATATTTTCAATCATATAGTGTCCGCGATGCTCGCTTAAGAACATAGCAAAGGAAGCCAAGTATTTATTGGGTAAGGGCGCTTGGTAAATATTATTTAAAATTTCAGAACGATTTAAATTGTACTTTTTTTCAAAACAAAGCATTAATTCTTCGTCAAAAGTTTTGTATAAAAAATATTGTAATACTTTTTTACCCAGGTAGGCGCCACTGCCTTCATCTCCTAAAACATAGCCAAGACCAGGGCTGTTTTTAGCAATAATTTTTCCGTTATAATATCCTGTATTTGACCCAGTTCCTAAAATGCAAGCAATGCCTTTGTTTTTTTGACAAGTGGCGCGCGCAGCGGCCACTAAATCAGTTTGAATATCAAGGCTTGCGTTTTTGAAAACTAATTTCAGTGCTTTTTTTAAACTTTTAACATTGTCTGGATTGCTTAATCCTGTACCATAAAAGTAAATGGCATTTATTTTTTCAACATTGATCTTTTTTGAAAAGGCTTTCACTAAAATTGCAGCAATTTCATCCGTGGATAAAAAGTAGGGGCTAATGCCTATTGTGCTAATGGATTGTTTTTTATTGTTTTGAACAATCGTCCATTGACATTTTGTTGCGCCACTATCTGCTATTATATAATTTTTCATAACTGCCAGTTAACAGTGAAATTAGCACAAATTAGTGGATACGCAACAGTATTAAGTCCATTTTAAACATTAAATAATGTAATTTTGTAGTCAATTAAATGCACATGCAACAGAATAATACAAATTGGTTTACCCCCATTTCATATGCGCTAATGATTATTGTCGGTATTGTGATTGGGGTGTTTGTGAAGGGAGATTTATCTACTAGGGGTTTATTCACTGCAAAGCAGGATCCGATTTTGGAAATGATTCAAATTGTGCAATCCAGATATGTTGATTCCTTAAAAAATGATAGTGCAAGTATTAAATTGGCTGATTATTATTTAAGCCAATTGGATCCGCATTCGGTATATATTCCACCTGCTGATTTGGTTGATGTGAATGAACAATTGGCAGCCAACTTAAAAGGAATTGGCATCGAATTTCAGCAATTTAGAGATAGTTTTTTTGTCACCTATGTTTTAAAAGATGGCCCAGCCTTTAAAGGAGGCGTTCAATTAGGCGATATCTTATTGAAAGCAAATGATTCGATAAAATTGTCCGGTGGTAATTTACAAGCAGATGAAGTAAGGCAAAAAGTAAAAGGGCCAGAAGATAGTCCATTGAAATTAGTGGTGTTGAGAAAAAGTAAGCAAGTACAATTACAACTAACAAGGGGGAATATTCCCATTTCGCCGATTGATGCATATTATATGATCAGCGATACTGTTGGGTATATTAAATTAAATAAGTTTACAGATCGTACTTATGAAGCTTTTATGCAAGCCTTGGATCCTTTGGTTCAAAAAGGGATGAAGTCATTGGTTTTGGATTTGCGTAATAATGGAGGTGGTTTACTATCTGAAGCGGTAGCCATTGCAGATGAATTATTACCAGGCAATAAATTGATTGTGTATACCGAAGGAGTACATTCACCTAGGGTAGATTATTATAGTAAGAGAGAAGGACTTTTTGAACAAGGAAAAATTACAATATTAATGAATGAGTCCTCCGCGTCGGCCAGTGAAGTATTGGCAGGAGCTTTGCAAGATTGGGATAGGGCGACTATTGTAGGAACAAGGTCATTTGGCAAGGGATTGGTGCAACAGCAATTTAATTTATCAAATGGGGGAGCTTTGCGTTTAACGACTGCAAAATATTACACACCCTTAGGCAGAAATATCCAACGACCTTATGTTTTAGGGAAGGCGGCATATGAGGATGCGTATGTTAAAAGATTGCATGAAGATGCGATTGGTGTACCTGATTCTAATTTCAAAGGAGATTCATTTAAAACACCTAAGGGAAATTTAGTTTTTGGTGGGGGTGGTATCTATCCTGACAAGTGGGTTGCTAGTAATGATATTTTACTGGATACACCCAATAACCTTTTATTACAAAATAATTTAGTCAACGAGTTTGTACTTGATTTTTATCTTTCCAATTTATCCAAAATCACCCAACTGAAAAATGTTCCCGATTTACTGACGCAGTATAATAATGAAAACACTTGGCAAGCATTCATCAATTTTGCAAAACAATATTCGCCGAGTAGTGTTAGTAAGCTGAATAGTGCCAAAAATAGAATGCAACCACAAATGGCCAGTTTATTGGCAAGAATGCGTTGGTATAAGCAAGGCTATTATGAAGCAACCAATAGGATGGATCCACAATTTCAAAAGATGATTCATTAGGCAATTTTGGATGTATGATATTTATCATAATTTTTCATGATTCAGCTCATTTTAATAGAATAAGTTAGGCGGCATCTTTGCTGCTTATATGCCACAACATTGTTACCATTGCGGGGTTGATTGTGATGATTCAATACTTTGGAATGATAAAGTATTTTGTTGTTCTGGATGCAAATTAGTTTATCAATTATTGGATGAAAATGGATTGTGTCAGTATTATGATTTAACGGACATGCCTGGGATGACAGCAAAGGGGCACTTTGTTACAGACAAATATAATTACTTAGACAACGAAGCCATCCAGGAGCAATTAATTCAATTTAAGCAAGGTGATCAGGCGCATGTGGTATTTTATTTACCTCAAATACATTGTGTTAGTTGTGTTTGGCTATTGGAAAATTTGCATAAAATAAATCCTGGGATTATTCAATCACAAACCCATTTTGAAAAAAAGGAAATTAAAGTGGTGTATCAACCAAGTTTAATTACTTTAAAAGAATTGGTGCAATTATTGGCTTTTGTAGGGTATGCGCCAGTCATCCATTTGGGGGGCAATGATTGGTTAAAGAAAGATCGGAAGAGCACA
>CALLKA010000028.1 GCA_938008665.1 uncultured Bacteroidota bacterium | reverse complement strand
TTGCCACAAGCTTCTCCAGACCGGGTATTTAAATATTGTAATACAAATTATGTTTTACTTGCTTTAGTGATTGAAAAAATTACAGGCCAAGCTTTCCCTGCCTACATGAAAGAAAACATTTTCAAACCCTTGAAAATGGACAATACGTATATATTCGATGCTTCATCCGTAAGTAAATACACCCCATCTTACAATGCTAGAATGGTTCCTTATAAAATTGAAAAATACGACTGCATATACGGTGACAAGAATGTATATAGTACAGCAAGGGATATGTTTTTATGGGACAAAGCTTTAACTGAGGGTAAATATTTGCAACAAGCTACCATGGATATGGCATATGAACCCAAAAGCCCTACCAACAAATACTTCCATAATTATGGATTAGGATGGCGTATTTTGACCAATCCCAATGAGGAAAAACTCATCTATCATAATGGCTGGTGGCACGGCAATAACACAGTTTTTACCAGGCTAATTCGTGAAACTGCCACTATTATCATATTGGGCAATAGATATAATAGTTCCATTTATAAAGGCAAGCAAATTGCGTCTGTATTTACAGGCAAGGAGGATACGACAAGTTTAGAGGAGTAAACTCCGTATTTTTTGCCTTTTTTTGGATTTTCTGCCCTATTTTTGCATCCCCTTAATTTTAACTACTGAATATTAGTTTCTTATGAAAGAATGTATCAATGATTGTTTGTTTTATGCCGTTCCGGCAATGGGTATTGTAGGTTTATTATATACCTTATTGAAATTTAATTGGGTATCTAAACAAGACGCTGGTAACGATCGTATGAAAGAGATCAGCACTTATATTGCAGAAGGTGCTATGGCTTTCTTGAAAGCAGAGTGGAAAATACTAGGCTATTTTGTAGTAATCGTAGCTTTATTGCTAGGATTTATGGCAACTAAAAATGCGGAAAGTCATTGGAGTATCTCCATCTCATTCGTAATTGGTGCTGTATTCAGTGCTACTGCAGGCTATATCGGTATGAAAGTAGCTACTAAAGCAAATGTAAGAACAGCACAAGCGGCTAAAACTAGTTTGGCTAAAGCATTAAAAGTATCTTTTACAGGTGGATCCGTAATGGGTTTAGGTGTATCTGGATTAGCAGTATTAGGCTTGGGTGGTTTGTTTTTAGTGTTAAAAAGCATGTTCTATGTAAATGGAGATCCTTCTGAAATGTTAAGAACCATTGAGGTTTTAACCGGTTTTTCATTAGGTGCTGAATCAATTGCATTATTTGCCCGTGTGGGTGGTGGAATTTATACAAAAGCGGCCGATGTAGGCGCTGATTTAGTAGGTAAAGTAGAAGCTGGTATTCCTGAAGATGATCCGCGTAATCCGGCAACGATTGCAGATAACGTTGGTGATAATGTGGGTGATGTTGCTGGTATGGGTGCCGATTTATTTGGTTCTTATGTTGCAACTGTATTAGCTACAATGGTTTTAGGACAAGAAGTAACTGCAGTAGGTGGTGGTAGATTAGTAGATGCCTTTGGTGGTTTATCTCCTATTTTATTACCAATGATGATTGCTGGTGTAGGTATTTTATTATCTATCGTAGGAACCTTGTTCGTAAGAATTAGTGAAAACGCTGGTTTGAATACTGCTACAGTTCAAAAGGCTTTAAATATGGGTAATTATGGTTCCATGATTTTAACAGCGATTGCATGTTATTTCCTTGTAAGTTATATTTTACCTGAAACCATGTCATTACGTGGTATTGAATTTACAAGAAACGGTGTCATTGGTGCTATCGCTGTAGGATTAATCGTAGGAACTTTAATGAGTATCATTACTGAGTATTATACTGCAATGGGTAAGCGTCCTGTTTTAAGTATTATTAAACAATCTAGTACAGGTCACGCTACTAATATTATTGGTGGTTTAGCAATTGGTATGGAATCTACCTTTATGCCAATTATCGTATTGGCTGCAGGAATTTTTGGATCTGCCTATTGTGCTGGTTTATACGGTGTAGCTATTGCTGCTGCAGGTATGATGGCAACAACAGCGATGCAATTAGCGATTGATGCGTTTGGTCCAATTGCGGATAACGCAGGTGGTATTGCTGAAATGAGTGAATTACCAGCGGAAGTGCGTGAAAAAACAGATATTTTAGATGCAGTTGGTAATACAACAGCGGCAAGTGGAAAAGGATTCGCGATTGCTTCAGCTGCTTTAACTTCATTAGCATTATTCGCTGCCTTTGTGGGAGTAGCGATGCCAAATAACCAACATATTGATATCTACAAAGCGGACGTTTTAGCGGCTTTATTTGTGGGTGGAATGATTCCTTTCATCTTCTCTTCTTTAGCTATTCGTGCTGTTGGAGAAGCTGCAATGGCAATGGTGGAGGAAGTGCGTCGTCAGTTCCGTACCATTCCAGGTATTATGGAAGGTACAGGCAAACCAGAATATGAAAAATGTGTGGCAATTAGTACGGAAGCTTCATTGAAAAAAATGATGTTACCAGGTGCAATTACCATCATCTCTCCTATTTTAATTGGTTTCACCATGGGTCCAGAAGCATTGGGTGGTTTTTTAGCGGGTGCAACTGTAAGTGGTGTATTGATGGGTATATTCCAAAACAATGCTGGTGGTGCTTGGGATAATGCAAAAAAATCATTCGAAAAAGGTGTTGAAATTAATGGAGAAATGTTCTATAAAAAATCAGAACCCCATAAAGCTTCTGTAACTGGAGATACTGTGGGAGATCCATTTAAGGATACTTCTGGTCCATCCATGAATATCTTAATCAAATTGATGTCCATTGTATCATTAGTCATCGCCCCTTCTTTAGCACAAATACATGCTAGTAAAGCAACAACTGAGGTTAAATCACAAACTGTTGAAATATCTGTGATTAATACGGATACCACTAGATCATTTGAAACGATTGCCGATACAGCAAAAACTGTGACAATTACGGCTGATACCAAAACCTTAGTACAAGCTTTACAAGAAGATGGTTTAGCTCCTAAAGACAACGTAAGCATTCAAATTAAAAATGGTCAAATTACGGTGAATGGTCAAGCTTTAACAGAAGCACAAAATGCAAAATACAGTCAATATTTAAAAGCCAAACCAAACAATTAGCGCTTAATTTTAGGAAGCACTTTTTAATAAACTTTAACATAAATCCACACCAGTTTTTCTGGGGTGGATTTTTTTATTAGAAAACATTTCGTAGATTGCTTACGAATATAATCGTATAAACTATGAGTAAGACATTTAAGCCCACGGAAAGCGAATTAGAAATTTTAAGTATCCTATGGGAGAAACAAACGGCTACCGTTCGTGAAGTGCATGAAATAGTTCAAAAAACGAAGGATGTTGGCTACACGACAACATTAAAATTAATGCAGATCATGAATGAGAAGGGTTTGGTAACGCGTAATGTAATGTCAAAAACACATATCTATACCCCTACGATTCAAAGAGAAATTGCACAAGAGCAATACCTAACTAAAATGATCCATACCTTATTTGGTGGTAATGCATCTCAATTGGTATTACAAGCATTAGGAACACACCCAACTTCTAAAAATGATTTGGATCAAATTAAAACAATGATAAATTCATTACAAAACAAATAATACAATCGTATTATGGAATTACTGGCTAATATACCGAATGCAATTTTAAATAATATCGGCTTCATGGCTATATTATTTATGATGTATGAGTGTGTTAAATGGATGGGTAATTTTAAACCAGCAAAATTGTTCCTATTCGCAGGTGCCATTCAAGTAATCAGTTTATTACAATTCATTAGTAGCATTTTTGGAGCCCATACTTTTAGCTTATTTGAGATGACTGCTAAAATTGCCAATATTACAATTCCATTGAATAATAACAATAGTATCCAATGGCTAACCGTAATCGGATTAACCTATTGTATTATTTTGATTTATTTTTTAGCAAGAATTTTATTTCAATTTAAATATATAGCTGGCTTAAAAAAGACGGCAAATTTCACGCAGTCAGATTTTTTAACAAGTAGCCTTCCACCCCATATATTAAGATATACATCAAATATTAAAATTGGCTTTAGTAGCCAAATTGACGCTCCTATTACTTTTGGCTGGCTAACCCCCATTGTATTACTTCCGATTGCCATTTGCAATCAACTCACTACAAAAGAAATGGAGACTATTTTGATTCACGAAATAGCGCATATCCTCAGAAAAGATTACCTAGTTAATATTATCATTAGCCTAAATCAAACCATTTTATTTTTTAACCCATTCTCTATATTATTAAATAAGGAAATGAGTTTGCAAAGGGAAATTGCTTGTGATTTAATCGTCATTAAAAACAGTCCAATAAAAGTTGAATACATGAATGCATTATTGAAAATTGCAGAACATGTAAATAATCGTATCTCCAATAGTACCAACCTAACCATGGGGATTTTTGGATCTCAAAGTGAATTATTGAAAAGAATACAATATTTTAATAATGTCAGCATTCATTCAAGTAAACAATTAATAGTTAAATTAAGTATGGGGGCCGTATTAGGCAGTTTCATTTTTATATCAACAGGTCCAACAACAACTATTACAAATAATAATGCCCCTATTGCGATAAATGCTAATTATATTTTAAAAAATAACAACTCAGAGGTTGCAGTCACAAATAAAAAGGCAACCAGGGTAATGAAACAATCGCATATAATTAAAGGCTTAAAGGAAAAATATAGTCATGATTTAAAGAATGAAACCTATGCTAACTTAGTTGATCAAACTTTGATCTGGATTAAAAAACATGAGCCAACTAGCCAATTTGCTACTTATCAAGAGGAGAAAGAAAATGAATCCTATAAAATTGCTGACAAATTATTAATTCGAGCTATTTTCTCCAACTACCAATTAAAAAGAGACTTATTGAATCAAAAATTGGCGAAAGCAAGTAATTTGAAAGAAGCGTTGGACTATTTATTGAAGAGTGAGGAATTGGAACAAATTAAGCAATATGAAAAGTGGACAAAGGAATTCTTGCAAACACATCCTATAATCAACGATACTACTTTATTGGAGGAGCACATAATCTACTAATCTCTCTTCCTCCCACACAAAATAACATGTCTAATATAGACGCGTTTGTAACAAAATCAAGTTGATCTGAAAATACTTGTTGGTACTTTGTCAATCCTTCAACTTGGCTATAATTTTTAGGCAACCAAGGATCTTGGTATTTAATTACTGCAACTACGTCAACTTGATCATTTGGCAAACTACGCTCCCATTTTATTTTTAATTGCGATTGAAGCCAGTCGGAACATTGCAATAAAAAATCAACTAATTTCTCTGGTTTATTTGCATACAATGATGTTAAACTTTCTTCGTAATATTCAAAATATGGCGCCCTCTTATAACTTGTTATAATTGATTTTAAATGTTGCGCATTCCATGGTGAATCATAAGCAATTGTAATATCCTTGATGGGAGTTTTTTGATCTCGGCCACCTACAATGGGGATGGTTAACATCAAGGGTCCTTGTGAAGTAACAATAACCATTCTATTTTTAAAACTCATCTTTGAAAAAGGGGCATCCAAATCAAATACCACATTTCTATTCTCCATTAATGTTTTCACAAAATGAATACTTCCAAAATATTGTAGATCTGTTTTAAAAATTGACTGGGGCATGTGGTTCAATAATCATTTACGATAAGTAAATATATTTCCATAATCAACAAATAACTAATAATTTTATAAAAATATCAAAAATGAACTTTCGAATCATCCCCTACCTATTTTTTTTAGCATGTACATTATTGATTATTTCATGTAGTCAACCCCAGCCATTTGTTTTTAAAGGGTTGAAATCAATAAAAATTGAAAAAGCCAGTTTAGGAAAAAATTTATTCAAGGCTGAATTCACCTATGAAAATCCAAATTCATTTTCATTAGCATTAAATAAGTTGGACGCGGATATTTTTATCAACGATGAAAAATTTACGCATTATCATTTGGATACCGTATTTAATATCCCAGCAAATGCTGCATTTGATTTGCCCGCAATCATGGAAGTTGATTTAACTAGTATACTGAAAAATAGTATTGATTTAATATTCAATAAGCCAATGAAAATTAGTGTAAAAGGAACATCCACTCTGTCAAAAGGTATGTTTACTAAAACCATCCCCATTGAATTTGAAACTACCCAAAAATTAAATTTGGCTTCCGTATTAAGTGGACGTAATTAAGAAGATTATTTACAGCAATTAATGCGATTTTTTTATTGTTTCCAAGTAGAAGGACTATTACGCCATTCCATTAACATATCCTGTGTACTCGCATCTACATCGCCTTTCTCAACAGCCAAATCAATTAAACTTGCATAGTTGTTAAGGAAATAAAAGGGACTCCTGCTTTTTTAAAAGCCTCATCTGCAATATCAAATCCATAATTAAATATAGACACCATTCCAACAACCTCTAATCCTGCATTTCGAAGTACATCCACTACTTGCAAACTACTTTTGCCTGTGGAAATTAAATCCTCTATCACTAAAATTTTATTGGTCGTTGCATAAGCACCTTCAATTTGGTTACCCAATCCATGTTCTTTTGGTTTTGGTCTCACATAGATATAAGGAAGTTTTAATTGATCTGCAGCCATTGCACCCCATGGTATTCCAGCTGTGGCAACACCAGCCAACATATCCGCTCCGTCAAATTTTTCAAAAATCACATTACACATTTCACTTTTAATAAAATCACGCACATAAGGAAAGGATAACACTTTTCTATTGTCGCAATATATTGGACTTTTCCAACCACTTGCCCAGGTAAAAGGTTCATTTGGACTTAATTTTACTGCTCCCACTTGTAATAACTTTTCAGCTACGGCTTTTTGATTTGTCATAATTTTAAATTCGTAGGGCGAAATTAAAGTCAAATTGCTACATTCGTTGCAAGAATTATTAAATACTTTACACATTTTATGCCTACACAAATCATCGCAGCAGGTGGCCTTGTAACCAACCCGCAAGGCCAAATACTTTGGATATTCAGAAGGGGATTTTGGGATTTACCTAAGGGAAAATTAGATGATGGTGAAACCATTCAAACCTGTGCAGTTCGTGAGGTAGCCGAAGAAACAGGGATTAATAACATTCGATTGAATGAATTATTAAAATTTACGAATCATACTTATTTTGACAAATACTTGAATGAAGAAGTAGTTAAAAGAACCTATTGGTTTCATATGACCATTCCAACAGCACAATCTGGTATTCCTCAAATTTCAGAGGATATCGAAAAAATTGAATGGCATTCTCTTGCAACTGCAAAACATTGCTTAGAACAAACCTACCCTACGATTATTGAAGTTATTGAGGCTTACAGAATAAAAATAAATATAATTTAAACTTTAAATAGAAGCACTAAATAGCATTTATACTCAAATGATTATTTCAAGGTTTTAATAACCGCTTCAGGTAAAAATGGAGAAGCATCACCCCCATTCCTAATAATATCTCTTACAATTGTGGAGGCTACTGAAGTATATTTTGGCTCCCCTGTTAAAAAGATAGTTTCAATATGGCGATCCATGGTTCTATTGGCATCAGCGATAGTTTTTTCATATTCAAAATCGCTCACGTATCTAATACCCCTTAAAATAAAATTTGCCCCAATTGCTTGGCAAAATTTTACGGTCAATCCATCATAAGTAGCCACTTCTACTTTTGGTTGGTCTTTGTAAATATCTTCAAACCATAACTTACGCTGGTCTGCTGTAAACATGGGATTTTTAGAAGCATTAATACCAATACCCACCACCACTTTATCAAATAATGGTAAGGATCGATTAATAATATCTATATGGCCTAGCGTAACTGGGTCAAAAGTGCCAGGAAATAAACAGATTCTTTGCATGACTTAAAATTAGGAAAATTGCGAATAACTAAAGCAATTATGCTGGATTAGTTCGTCCAGTCAACAGATATAAACAAGACATTCTCACTGCTACACCATTTTCCACCTGGTCTAAAATGATAGAATGGGGACTATCTGCCACATCACTATCAATTTCTACACCTCTGTTAATGGGGCCTGGATGCATGATAACAATATCCTTTGAGAGCTTATCCAACCTTTGTTTCGTAATACCATAAGCCATGTTGTATTCCCTTAAAGATGAGAATAAAGGCTGATTTTGACGTTCTAATTGAATTCTAAGCACATTAGCCACATCACACCAAGCAAGCGCTTTATCAATGTTATATTCAACTTTGATATCCATTGCTTCTTGAAGATAAGTAGGTATTAAAGTAGGTGGTCCAGAAACCATCACTTCAGCACCCATTTTTTTAAGTAAATAAATATTACTTAAAGCCACCCTGCTGTGCATAACATCTCCAATAATAGCGACTTTTAAACCTGCCAATTGTCCCAGTTTTTCCTGCATGGAGAAAGCATCTAATAAGGCCTGTGTAGGATGTTCATTAATCCCATCCCCAGCATTTATAATAGCGGCATCAATGTGTTTGGCTAAATAATGAGGCGCGCCTGAAGCACTATGTCTCATCACCACCATATCCACTTTCATGGACAAAATATTATTAACCGTATCAAGTAAAGTTTCCCCTTTTGCCGCAGAGGAATTGGAAACAGTAAAATTGACTACATCCGCTGACAATCGTTTTTCAGCGAGCTCAAATGAAATTCTTGTTCTGGTTGAATTTTCGTAAAATAAATTTACAATAGTTACATCCCTTAAAGTAGGAACCTTTTTAACAGGTCTTTGTAAAACTTCCTTGAATTGCGATGCGGTAGATAAAATAAGTTGTATATCCTCTTGTGTGAGGTCCTTGATACCAAGAAGATGTTTGGTAGATAGTGCCATTAAAAAACAAAATTAGTATATTTTTTTCAACCTGCCTTGTCTATTATCTAATATTTTAATCTACCAGGAGTATTACATCATCTACCCCGTCATTCTCCTTCCACCTTACTTTTACCTTATATGGGGATGCGTCAATCATTTCTTTGCCTGTAAAATCAGGCTGAATGGGTAATTCCCGACTCGGTTTGCGATCTACCAGAACACATAAAGAAACCTTTGATGGACGTCCAAAAGCCAATAGCGCATCCAATGCAGCTCTGATGGTGCGTCCTGTAAATAATACATCATCTATTAAAATAACCGTTTTGCCTTCAATACTGAAAGGCAAATCAGTTTGTGTAGCTAGGTGTAATTCTCTGCGAATATCATCTCGATAAAAGGTAATGTCTAATTTGCCATAAACTACTTGATTTACAGGTAATTCTTGGTGTAAAGCGGCTACAATTCGATCACTTAAATAAATTCCCCTAGGTTGTAATCCAATAATAACTGAATTGGTTAAACCTGGGTAAGTTTCCAAAATTTGGTGTGCCAACCTTTTAATAATGCTCGGTAGCTGTTGTTCACTGATCAGCGTCATTCCGTAAAATTTTAATAAAATTACACCCTTTTTCTCAAATTTTAAGGTGCTTAATGAAACCCTTTGTATTTTGCACACATGGTGGGGATTCAGCAACTTACATTGGTTCAATTCAGGAATTACATTCAAAAGGAATTCCACTTTACAAATCGTATTGTAGGCATCGTTGGCCCCAATGGCGTTGGCAAAACTAATGTATTAGATGCCTTGTACTATTTGTCCTTTACCAAAAGTTATTTTAGCCGACCGGATGCACAAAACGTACATCACGCTTATCAAGGATTAAGAATTGATGGAAAATATAATATCAATAATAACGAGGTCACTATTTCCTGTATCATCAGAGAAAATTTAAAAAAAGAATTTTATTTTGATGAGGAAATGTACCCAAAGCATTCGCAACATTTAGGAAAAATACCCTGTGTTATGATCGCACCAGATGATGTTCAAATAATTACTGGCGCAAGTGAAGAACGGAGAAAATTAATGGATAGTTTATTGTGTCAAATACATCCCCCCTATTTAAAATATTTAATTCAATACAATAAAATTTTATTACAGCGCAATAGCCTTTTAAAAATTGCAAATGAAACAGGGAATTTAGACTCTTTACTTTTAGAAACATTGAATGAACAATTAATTGCAAATGGGAATCCTATCCATGAATATAGAAACCAATTAATGAAGGAATGGTTGCCCGAAGTTTTAAAATTATACCAACACTTAGCTGGACAAGTAGACGATATCTCCATCAAATATCAATCTACTTTAAGCGACCAAGATTTTAAAACCTTACTTACACAATCATTACCCAAGGATACCGTACTTCATCGAACAAATGTGGGAATACACAAGGACGATCTGGTGGTGACCATACAAAATCAGCCGTTCAAACAAGAAGCTTCTCAAGGACAAAGAAAAAGTTTATTATTCGCTATTCGACTTGCGGAATGGATGATATTAAAAAAATTCAAAGGATTTTCACCCATCTTATTAATGGATGACATATTCGAGAAATTAGATGAGAACAGAATGCTGCAATTACTTGCCTGGGTAAGTAAAGCCACTGACGGACAAGTTTTTATCACAGACACACATAAAGATAGATTAACACAGTTATTGGGTAAACATTTGAGTAGTTATCAGTTAATTGAAATTTAAAATCGTAACTTGGTCATTCGTTATGGCAACATTTAAATTAGGCGACGCTTTAAAGCAATTCGTACAAACAAGTAAATTAAAAAATGGAATTAGGGCTGCTCAAATTGAGGAAGTTTGGTCTGAAATTATGGGTGTCACTGTAGCCAAATACACAGATAAAATTTACATCTTTAATCAAAAGCTTTTTATTGAAACAAGTATTGGCCCTTTAAAAAACGAATTGGGATTTCAGAAAATACAAATTATCCAAAGAGTCAACGAAAAAATGGGAGAAAATGTTATTTCTGAAGTGGTTATTAAATAATAAACTAGATCGGAAGAGCACAC
>CALLKA010000027.1 GCA_938008665.1 uncultured Bacteroidota bacterium | reverse complement strand
CAGACGTGTGCTCTTCCGATCTGATAGCAGGCCATCCAAATACTGCTTTAACAGGCCCTTTTTTACCATGAATCCAAACACGCATAGAAGGGGCAATTTGGTGATCCACGCCGCCATTTCTTTTTAAATGGATTAATCCTTGATCATTAATATAATTGACAAACCAACTTATTTCATCTGCATGGGCTTCTATCACCACTTTAAAAGGGGCATCGGGATTAATCACGCCCACTGCTGTGCCATATGCATCTGTAAATGTAGTGTCAACATATTGTTTAATATAATTTAACCATAATTTTTGTCCACTTGTTTCAAAACCAACTGGAGATGCATTATTGATATAGGCCTTTAAGAACGCATAGGAGGTCGCATTGATTAATTCCTTTTTAGCTGGGGTATTGCTTTTTTTTGATGTCGCTTTTGCCATAAAAAATATTTAAATTTTACCCTTGCAATATACTACTAATTACGATATCCTTTCACAGGCCGTCAAGCGCAATTTTATGGCTTTATTATTCTATTTTTGTCTAGACCAAATTAATCATTTTGACTCAGCCACCTATAGCTATTGAAAGTTTATGGACCCTCTCCAATGAACAATTTTTGCCTACCTGTAAAAAGGTATTTCAATGGCAGGTGCAGCACAATCCGGTGTATCAAAAATGGGTTCAATTAATGAAACATCAGGAACATTTAACGAATGAGATAAACCAAATTCCTTTTTTACCTATTTCCTTTTTTAAGACCCATGACGTTTTCGCGGGAGATCAACCCAATACCTTATTTGAAAGTAGTGGCACTACACAGGATGTGGTTAGCAAACATTGGGTGAGTGATACAGCTATTTATGAAGCAAGCTTTTTAAAATGTTTCCAATTATTTCATGGCAATCCAGATGATTATTGTGTGATTGGATTACTGCCTTCTTATTTAGAACGGAACCATTCCTCTTTGGTCTACATGGTGAATGAACTAATTAAAAAATCGAATCATCCGGATAGTGGTTTTTATTTGGACGATTTTGCTTCCTTAGACAGAATCTTAAATAAATTAGAAACTGAAAAACAAAAAGTTTGGTTGATTGGCGTCAGTTTTGCATTAATTGATTTTAGTTTGGCTTTCCCGCAGCAATTAAATAATACCATCGTTGTTGAAACTGGCGGGATGAAAGGACGAAAACAAGAATTGACAAAAATGGAACTCCATACTTTATTAGCCACACAATTAGGTACACAAAAAATCCATTCAGAATACGGAATGACTGAATTATTAAGTCAAGCTTATTCTAAAGGGGATGGGATTTTTATTTGTCCTCCTTGGATGAAAGTATTGGTGAGTGATGAAGATGATCCAACATTGTTAAAAAGTATTGGAAGGGGGGTGTTGCATATTATTGACTTAGCCAATATTTATAGTTGCTCATTTATAGCTACGCAGGATTTGGGTGAGATCAATGAGGACGGTAGCTTTCAAGTATTAGGAAGGGTGGATGCCAGTGATCGCCGTGGTTGTAGTTTATTGGTGGTATAGCTGTAGTTCAATAGGGTAAGATGTTTTATGATTACACTTATTTCTTTTTCAAAAAGGTCAATTCACTAATATAAGCCTCCTGTAAACCATAGTTAAATTGTCGCTTATCTAAGCCGTCCCTTGTTTTGATGATTAAAGGCAGTTCTTTATGAGTCGCGAATTTGAATTTTTGATTAATTTTTAAAAAGTAGTCACTTCTATTTTTATTTTGGGTCATCACATCCTTGTTTTGCACTCCAATAATTTTATTAATCAGTTTGGTTGAAACAAATCCCCCTTTCAATTGATATTCGTATAATGCTTCAATTAATTCTTTCTCAATTACCGTTAAAGATTCGAAAAAATGGTTGTTTAGAATATGAGATACTTCTTTATTCAATTCTTTTTTTGCATTTCTTCTTTTTAACCAAAATATAACAATGGTAATGGTTATTGATCCTAAAATGACATATAAGGAAATAGCAATAAGATGATGTGAAATTAGTTGTATAAATTTATTTGTAGGGATATATATAGGCTGCTGATTACTTATATTAAAAGACTCTTTTGAAATTATAAAGGAGGAGTAGGTTAATTTATTTTCTTCATCAATTTTGATTAGATAAAATGTGTTTCCTAAAAAAAATTGTAAGCTATTGTATTTGGTATTATTTAAATAAATACTAAGCCAGTTTTCTTTAAATTCACTATTTGCACGCTCCTTAAATTTCCCAAAAGTATTATTTTCAAAGTCAGCCCAAATCAATTCTAACTTATTTTGAATAATACTGTATTCATTCATTTGATAATGAAGTGCACCTTTAGTTTCAATGATTGCTTTTAATAGCGGGTTCGTTTTACCAAGCGTTGTCCATATGCGACTTTGTGTATTATATTGGTAAACACTATCAATGCTTTCTACATTTAAAGAGGCAGGGAAGTCAACTTGCGAAAAGGAATTTGTGAGAAAAAGGTTTCTTTTATTTCTATCTATATTGTAGACTATATTATTATTTCCATCTTCAAAAGCATTGACCAATCTGTTGGCATTGTATAATTCCCACTCATGCGTTTTATAACTAAAATAAGTTAGATAGCCTCTAATATGCCAATAACCGTCACCCCCATATTGGAATAAAGTATCGTTCATAAAAAAGTTAATCGCGTTAAAGTTGGCGCCATTAAAATAGGTGGAATCGATGCGTTCGATGTGATATTTGCCTTCTTTTTCTTTTTTAACCTGATATAGCTTGCCTGTTCCAAGGGGTTGGATATAAATTTCTTTTTTATTTTTTAATAATGAGATGGTAGAATTTGTGAAAGGGTTGATACCAAATTTGAAAACATCCCCATCTAATTTAATTTGTAGGGGGTTAACGGTATCCTTAGATCGGAAGAGCACACGTCTGAACTCCAGTCACCT
>CALLKA010000026.1 GCA_938008665.1 uncultured Bacteroidota bacterium | reverse complement strand
TTCCGATCTGGTTAAAAATAAACTGGTCCAACTATCCTTAATATCTGGTCCTGTTCGGTACATATTGGATAATCGGTTCCAATCATTTACTTTTTCAAAAGGTGCATTATTAGATAAACTTAAAACTATATCGCGTCCTGAATTCTTTAATGCATTCCACATTCTTTCCGTAGATGCAACATCCATTCTCCAATCATATTTTAAAAAATCAAATCCCCAATTCGCCATTTGTTTTGCATCATTTTTTTCAAACTTATATGGGCCAATGTGATGATAAAATTGTTTCTTCTTTAGTATTTGCTCAAATGTCTCTCCACCTTTTGCTGAATCTGAAGATGCCCCCACATAGCCAGCATAACTTGCTACATAAGGCGTTGAATACAAGCCTGCTTTTAATCCAATGGAATGTATATAATCTACCATTCCTTTTATATCATTGAACTTTTCATTGGGTTGTAGTGCGGTATCTGGCCCAAATCGTTTGCCTTGCCAACTATCATCAATATTTATATAACTCCAACCATGATCACGCAAACCTTTTTGAACCATGGCATCCGCAGAAGCAATTACTTTTTCACGATCAATTTTCGATTCCCATGCATTCCAACCATTCCAACCGATGGGTGGCGTAAGTGCGATGGTATCCCCTACTTTAATTACTAATTTTTGTTTGGCGATGCCTAGTTTATTTTTTGCAACAATGGTTGTTGTATAAACACCTCTATCTTTTAAGTTACCTGTAATGATACCAGTTTCAGGCGCAACGAATAAACCCTTTGGTAAATTTTCAGCAGAAAATTGCATAGGCCTAACGCCTGTGGCTGCAATAGTATATAAAAAGGGATTTCCTGGACGCACCCCCATAATTTTTGATGAATTTATTTTAGGCGTTGGTTTATCTTTTGGAGTTAGAATAAAAGTTGGATCATTATTGATGGGATGTTCAGGTAAATGATTGCCTATCATTTCAATAGAAGCATTGGCCCAATTTGCATAGGTTCTTTTATTGCCTACCCCTCCTACTTTATCTGTAACTAATAAACCAAGTTGTTCAATACCAGTTAAATCAATATCCACTTGAATAGGTGCATCGCCTATTCGCATTTCCTTACTTTCAAATAAAACTTTTTTATCTCCCACTACATAAAAGGTAACAGGAATATCTTTATTACCTAAATCATCCGATCCCACTAATGCTGAAAAATGTTTGGCGTTTTTATGTAAAGCAAAAACCAATACACAGGGCGACTGCGCGCCAATGCCTCTTTTATAATGTACCCCTTTAATGCGCATGGAATCATGACTATAATTTGACTTTGCAGAAACTGGGCGGATACCTTCAGAAAATGTTTGAATTTGTAAATCATCAAACCAAATTATATTGGTTGTAACCGATTTGGTTGCATTGATTTGTGCTTGTGAAAATTGTACGAAAAATAATGTGAAAATTATTGTTACTAATTGTTTCATAAAACTGGCGATTCTAATTTTAAATGTATTTAAATATGCCCTCTAAAATAACCCATTTAGCATGTTTTGGGATTAAAAAATGATAAGATATAATGATAAGACGAGTGAAATTTGCAAATTGTGTGCAAATGGCTAAAATGCAAAAGGGCTTCAATTGCTTGAAACCCTTTCTGTTATTGTGTGGGGGCACACGGGTTCGAACCGCGGACCCTCTGCTTGTAAGGCAGATGCTCTAAACCAACTGAGCTATGCCCCCTTTTGAGGAGTGCAAAAATAAGGGGCAATTGGGAATTCCCCAAAAAAATCTTGATTAATTTAATTGTACGGCTGGTAACCTAGTAGATTGACTATCATAGACAAACAGCTCCACGATCTCATAATCCCAGTATTTGCTTAATGGTGACTTATCTAGGTAATCAATTACCTGTTTTTTATCATTCGCATTTATGGTAATCCAGGACTTTTGCACTTCCATACTCACTGCATAACTATCAATAATACCCTTATTCAGTAAATAATTGATATAAGTACGATGCGGAGGCACTAAAGTCATAAACTCCTCATCCATATCAAAAGAGATAATTGCCTGGTATTTTTTCATGTCCATACTAAGTTACACTAACTATTGAAATATTAAAATTCTGTTGATTAAATTATCGTAAATAATAAAATTTACTTTGACTTAAGTGCATATATAAATTTAATCCAATTGCATATAGCCAATTCTACCCCCTGAACCTGCTAAAAATACAGCCTTCCTATTGGGTTGTTTTTTAACTACATGGAAGCTTTCAGTTGAAATTAAATCCCAATTTTTTCCACTATTTTTTGAAATATCCACCCCCGAGGTTCCGCATGTCACTAAAAGCTGATTGGTCAAAAAAGTAACCCCTGATTTGTAACCATTGGGATTGCCTAGGTTTTTTCGTTGTGCCCATTTTTTAATTCTAATTGATTTATGTTTTTGATCTGTATTCGGCGTTAAGAATAAATTAAAGCCTGCAATATTTTTTTCTGAATCTTTGAACTTCGCAAAATCTCCACCAACAATAATTAATTTATTTCCATTAGGTGATATCGCAATACTATTTGCACCTGTAGATTTTCCACCTTGTAATATATTCATATCTCTTGCTACCCCATTGATCCATAATCTACTTGCCATACCACCTGAAATTAAAAATTGATCATTACCCTTTGATGCTAGATTAGAATTACTTGATGCAAAAAAGGCCTCGCCTTTTTTTAATTCAGATTTAAAATAATTCGGTGCCGCTTGTTGCCAATGCTCCCCTTTATCGGTAGTGTTTAATAAAAAAATAATATTGTTAATGGGGTCGCCAACTACACTTCCATTTTTTTCATCTTTAAAATTGATGGCATCCAAAAACATAGCTGTGTCAGCATTTTCATACACTTTATTCCAGGTCTTGCCCCCATCTTTTGTTTTTAAAATAACCGCAGGGGCGGCTACCGCTGCTATTATTGCCTCTTTATTATTCCATGCATGTATGGCTCTAAAATCACGTTTTTCATACCCAGCAACTTGCATCCATTCAAAATTTTCGCCCCCATTGATGGACAAGGCAATGGTTCCACTACTTCCACTCGCCCAAATTGTATTTTCATCTGGGACACTTAATCCCCTGATACTAATTCCTTTTTTTTGAGAAAGTATTTTTATGGAATTATTCCCCGAATTTTGTGCAACTGCCAATTGAACAAATAAAATAAGAATAAATAATTTTACAATTCGCATAGTATTAATTTTACTTATCAAAGATACGATATGATACCTTATTGGTTGAGCAGAACACAATTAATGTTAGGAGATGAAAAAGTGGAAACCCTGATGGGTAAAAATGTATTAATTGTTGGACTTGGTGGCGTGGGTGGCATTTGTGCTGAAATGATTGTGAGAGCAGGTGTAGGCAAAATGACGATTGTAGATAATGACATTGTAGATGAAAGTAATATCAATAGACAAATTCAAGCCCTACAATCAACCGTAAAACAACCCAAAGCGCAGGTTTTAGCTGCAAGGTTAAAAGATATAAACCCCGAATTAGATTTAACTGTAATGGAGGTTTATATTAAAGAAAAAATCACCATTGACTTGGTAGAAAAAGAAAAATGGGATTATATCGTTGATTGTATTGATACACTTTCAAGTAAAGTATTTTTTATCAAAGCTTGTATGGATAGGTCACTCCCTTTAGTTAGTTCACTAGGCGCGGGCGGAAAGGTGGATCCATCTCAAATTGAGGTTACCGATATATCCAAAACCCACGAATGTAATTTGGCTAAGTACGTGCGCAAGCGGTTACATAGTTTAGGGATATATAAAGGATTGAAAGTGGTATTTAGTCCTGAAAAAGTAGATCAATCTAGGATTATAGAGACAGAAAAGGCATTCCCTAAAAAGTCGCTGATAGGTACTTTAAGTTATATGCCTGCTATTTTCGGGTGTACCGTGGCAAGTGTGGTTATCAGGGACTTATTGGCAAATGATTGATTTATAGCCCTATTTTCTTTGAAATCAGCCTAATTTTTCATTAAATTTGCACCTCCTAGAAATAATAGGAGCTGGTTCGGTAGCTCAGCTGGATAGAGCGTCATCCTTCTAAGATGAGGGCCATTGGTTCGAATCCAATCCGGATCACAATTTCAATTTATAACCCATTGTTTTTCAATGGGTTATTTCTTTTTATATACCCTTGTGTAGCAAACCTGTCAGCAAAATTATTGATTTCATCTTCACTTAGGGAGTGTTTGTGCTATTCTTCTTTGATTGATTGCTCAGTTGCTCGTTATACTGTTTTAACATGTTTTTTACTACCCCAACCTTATTTTTCTTTACATAAGTTTCAAAAGTTTTGATAGTGGCATGAGAACTTATTACCATGATATCCTTATAATCAAATCTTAAATTTACAAGTGTGTTTATCAATGTTCTTCTTCCACAATGGTTAGATAAAAGTGAATACCTCGGCACCATCTCCTTTATTTGCTCACCACCACGATTATAACTGATTTGTATTTTTCTATTCAACCCCTTTATCATAACACCTATTTCTTTTAACCCTTTATTTATCTTTTGGTCTGATATTCTTGGCACTTCATTATTATATTTTTCAAATATTTTCTTTGACTGAGGAAATAGTGGGATTACTGCTTCTTTACCTGTTTTCTTATTTACAATGATTACCACATCAACACCATCCTTATCAATGTCGCAAAATGAGGTAAGATCAGATATACGAACACCACTCCAACACATTAAAAGGAATTGGTCTCTAATTTTATCAAGTCGTAGGTTATTACTTAAATCTAACTCCTCTAATTCCTTTAATTCATCCTCCTCCAAGTAGATATTGTTTGATGGTTCTTCGGGAATGATAATATTATATTTTTTAAATGGATTAAATGGTAATATGTCCTCTGCAACCATTACTGAAAAATATGCTTTAAGACATCTCAGTCTTCCACTTGACGAGTTTAGAACCTTTTGCTCCGTTTTTAGAAGAAACTGTTGAAAGTTCAAAACGAATTTCTTTTCAAGAACAGTGATATTCGTCATCTTGATTTTATGATGATTACAATATGCTACTAACCTACGAAGTAATCCATCGTAGTTTTTAAGTGTCCCTTTACCATACATCTTACCATTATTTAATTCCCTACCATCTTTTCTTCGTTGGATTATACTTTCTATTATGGGCATTAAATCAAATACCTCTTTCTTCTTTTCAAAAAAATCACTGGCATCTAATTTACTTTCAATGAACTTTAAAAACTCCTCCTTTCTTGGATAGGTTTTATGCTCCTTTTGAAACTCCAAATAGAATTGGTCTAACTTCATTTTAAGAGCATACAACTCAGTATCAATGGTGCTATTCCAATGCTTTCCTTTACCTGTTTTAATCCACCCATTTTCCCATTTCTTTAATGGAATTTTTCCAAGAGGTAATGCAAAAGAAAACCTATCCACTCCATAGTAGTTTACAGATACGTTTATGGAACCATTTATTCCATCTCTGCAATTTCTTATGTAATAACTTACTCCCATTTTGTCTTAGATCTGTATTTTGAACGAATGCTACTCTTTGCTGTAGTTAGGTCATATTCTGTTACCAATACTTTTCTACCAATACCACGATTTACAAGTATACCTTCCTTCACCCACCTTGAAATCGTGTTAGCAGTAACTCCAATTAAATCAGCAGCCTGTTCTCGTGTTAG
>CALLKA010000025.1 GCA_938008665.1 uncultured Bacteroidota bacterium | reverse complement strand
AATCAACCTTATTTAACGCAGTAAGTAATAGTGCAAAAGCACAAGCAAGTAATTACAGATTTTGCACCATTGAACCGAATGTCGGATTAGTGGATGTACCTGATAATAGAATGCAACAATTGGCCGATTTAATTATTCCCAATCGTATTGTTCCTACCCAATTAGAAATAGTAGATATTGCTGGTTTGGTAAAAGGCGCAAGTAAAGGCGAAGGTTTGGGTAATAAATTTTTAGCGAATATTCGTGAAGTAAGTGCGGTGATCCATGTAATTCGTTGTTTTGAAGATGAAAATGTTTTAAGGGAAGAAGGCATTATTAATCCTATTGGAGATAAAGAAATTATTGAAACTGAATTACAATTAAAGGACTTAGACAGCGTTGATAAAAAGATTCAACGTTGTGAAAAAATGTCCAAGACCGATCCCAAAGCCAAAGTGGAATTAGAAGTTTTACAAAAGTGTAAAACACATTTGGAACAAGGGAAAAGCATCCGATCTTTAGATTTATCAAAAGAAGACAGATTAGCAATAGCGGATAGTTTTTTACTGACAGAAAAACCAGTCATGTATGTCGCGAATGTAGATGAAGCATCTATGCATATAGGTAATAAATATTCAGCTATGTTGGTTGAAATGGCAAAAAATGAAGGTGCTGAGGTTATTGTAATGTGTAATAATATTGAAGCACAAATCGCTGAATTAGAGGATCCTGCTGACAAGGCGGTATTTATGGAGGAATATCAGATGAAAGAACCAGCATTGAATAGATTAATTCAGTCCGCTTACAAATTATTGAACTTAGAAACCTACTTTACAGCTGGAGTGCAGGAAGTTAGGGCTTGGACTATAGGAAAAGGATGGAAAGCTCCGCAAGCGGCTAGTGTCATTCATACTGATTTTGAAAAAGGATTTATTAAAGCGGAAGTAATTGCTTTTGATGACTTTATTAAATACAAAAGTGAAGCAGCATGCAGGGACAATGGAAAATTAAGAATTGAAGGAAAAGAATATTTAGTGAAAGATGGTGATGTGATGCATTTTAGATTTAATGTTTAAAATTTGAAACAACAGATCATGCTTCAATTCATTAAATACATACTATTATTTACATTCATTATCACAATGAATTCATGTGGAAATAATATTGCCACTTCTGAGAATAACGAAGTGAATGAGAATGTAATCAAAGCCCCTACCCAATTACAATATGAGGTTGTAAAAGTGTATACGCATGACACCAGTTCCTATACACAAGGGTTGGAATGGCATGGTGAAACATTATTTGAAGGCACCGGTAATTATGGAAAAAGCATATTACATAAAATGGATGCAAATATGCAAGTTGTTGGCAATAAAATAAATTTACCAATGAATTTGTTCGGCGAAGGGATAACTGTATTCAAAGATAAAATTTATCAATTAACCTGGAAGGAGCATAAAGTTTTTGTATATAATGCAAGTACTTTAAAAAAAGAAAAAGAATTGAATTGGCAATATGAAGGCTGGGGACTTACGCACAATGATACTGCCTTAATAGTATCTACAGGCGGCAGCGACATTTATATAGTTGACCCTAATAATTTCACTATAAAAAAAACAATAGGTGTTTATAATAACTATGGATATGTGAGTAACATCAATGAATTAGAATTTGTAGATGGCAAAATATTTGCAAACATATATGGACTAAATGAAGTTGTTGTGATCGATCCTACTACAGGACAAATTATAAACAATATAAATTTTAGTAATTTATTAGCACAAGCAGGCGTTAAATATGACCCAACAACCATAGATGATGGTTATGTATTAAATGGCATTGCATACCATGCAAAATCTAAAACATTTTATATTACCGGGAAATGTTGGCCTGTTATGGTTGAAGTCCGTTTAAAATAAATGACCCTTTTTAATCTTCTTTCACTTTTTTTATCTCGTAAATGATTGAACTCGCTTTTGAATTCGACTTTAATGCTAGCAAGTTCGATATACACCCTATCAAAAAGGCCCTTAAAATACCCAACAAGCCTGTTTTTTTGTATTTCTCACTCAATAGGCTAACATAAAAACTATCAAACCACATCGGCTTTAGATTTACCAATACAAACCCATTTGATTTCATCAAAAATTTCATGGAAGATGGTGAAAAATGATATAAATGTCGAGGTACATCATAAGCTGCCCAATAATTTTTATAAAATTGAGCATCATAACTCGTATGATTAGGCACAGCAATGATTAAACGACCATTGTGTTTTAATAATTTCTTGAATGTATGAATATAAATTTTCAAATCATGAACATGTTCAAGCACATGCCATAAAGTAATTACATCAAAACTTGTGGGGGATAAAGTTTCAAGTTCTGAACTAGGCATTAAATGGATGCCATAATTTTTCAATGCAATTTCACGGCTTGAAGCATCAGGTTCAAGCGCAGTCACCTTCCACCCTTTCTTAGCCATTGCATCCGCAAATGCACCTGTACCTGCGCCAACTTCCAATAAGGCGCCTTTATACCCTGTAAATAAAGATTGTACCCAGTCTGTTTTTTGTTTCAAAGTACGTTGACGCACTTTATGGTATAAGGTGTTCATCCAACCTTTTTTGATATCCGTATGGGAAATGTATTCAGGGAAATTGTAATACGGTACTATGGCATCTTTGTCAGGAATTGGATCTGTGAAATTTAAACTGCATTTTTCACAATGTACTATTTCAAATAAATCACCAGTTAAAGATAAATCTGTCACTGGCATTAATATAGTAATATTACTAGCATTACAAACTGGACAAATAATATTTTGCTGATTTGCCAATGCCATAAATTATTGTTTTAATAATATTGCCAGTAAAGCAATCACTGCTAAAGTAATTGCCCATATGGCCCATTTGTCATTTTTTTGTGCAGTTAATTCAGTCTCAAATATTTCAGAATTGGGTAAATTTCCAACTTCAATATCTTTATAATACTGACTTGAATTGAAAAGAGATTCGAAAGTATATCTTCCTTCGTTTTTGAAAATGAATCCTAAATTTCCAATCATTACTTTTTGGTCATTTTCGAATTTGCTTTCCCAACTTTGGTCATATTGTATGGCTGCTTGATCTGCTGAAATGTCAAGGGCATTTCCTAAAAATTGATAAAATTGTTTAGAAGGTGTTCCGGCATTTGTCTCAAATTCAATAAATTCCGAAGGTGACTTTAAAACACCATCTATTAATTCAGCTTCCTTTTTTAACAATTTTAGCTGACCAACAGATGGAATATCCAGTTGTCCAAAACGAATAAAATATTTAATAGCTAGATGAATCATACTTATTTATAGAACGAATATACAACACCTGCATTAATTTGAACGCCTAAGGCTGGATAATCCCCCCATCTTTGATATTGACTATTTAAAAGATTCGAAGATTTAACCCAAATTTTCCAAGGAATGGACAATTTGTAGGACAAGCCCGCATTCAATAAGGTGATTGGATTTAATGTTTTCGAAACATAACTAGAACCTTCTGTAATTGCCTCAATTCCGGACATGAAATTTAATGACCCATCAATGAGTAATTTGTTATTGGCTTGCCAGTAAAAAGTGGAATTAAACTTTACTGGAACAAAGCCCCAAGGCTTTTCATTGTCCTTTATATAATTGAATTGGGTATAATTAAAATGATTATCAATAGAGAACTGATCACTAAATTGATAGTGCAGATTGGCTTCTATATCAACGGTATGAGATTTTGATTCAAATAATGTATAATATTTCAATCCATATGCAACCCGATTAGAATAAGTTAAGCCTGACGCAGCAGATCCTGGTAGATAAGCAGCTATTGCTAAAGGTTCTTTTGTATAAAAAGGTATGTTAATATATCTGTTTAATGATAGACCAAATCCATATTGTAAATGTTTAGAAGCATTTACTTCGAATTTTAAAAACTGCTTGTCTTGTGACATAATTTTTAAATTAATGGGTGGCGTAATCCAAGGATTTTCATTTAACAAATTACCATATTGGGTATTGGTGGTATTGTTGATCCACCCTGCCTTAATAATCCAAGCTGTGTCCTTTAGATTATGTTGTAATTGTATGTTTGGATATAATTTAAACCCGTCAGATTTATATACTGGCGAAACACCCACTAATATTTTAAACTTCCATTTATTTAAATTCAAGGAAGGATCAAAACGCAATAAAGTATTTGAGCTAGATGCATAACTATTAAAATGACTGTAACTAAAATTAACATCGAAATTAAAAAGCATCTCCTTATTCATTTGATAAGACATTGGACTTGTTACTGCAACGTAGGTATTCGAATTGTTTTGTACATCTGATAAATGTGCGAATTCCAATTTTGGTCTATATGTAAATACAGAATTAGGTTTGTATTTATTTAAAAATGCCACACTGGCGCCTACATTGGTCAGTTTCTGTAAATAATTTGAATTAGGTAAACTTAAAGTATCAGGCACCAATCCATATCTGTAATATTGATTTTGATTAGCAAATACATGCGTTAATAAAGTATTAGAGTCATTGAGAATCAAATTGCCTTGATAGTCAAATTTGCTTATTCTGTATTTTTGCAAATGATGTATTCCCTCAGATGATTCCGTTGAAATACCCAGGTTATTGATTGTTTTACGGCCATTATTTATAAAATTAATACTTAATAACTGGTATAAATAATTTCCGAACCCCACCTTGGCATTGGTGTTGCCTACTAAATTAGCGGGACTTGCTAAAACAATAGCCAAAGGGTTTAATGCAATGGGCCTGTATGAGAATGATAAATTTTGACTGGGAACTTGATAGGAATATAGTACAGTTTGTGTGTCAATAATTGGAGCTGCATTGTTAAAATTAATTTTTACCGCACTTTTTAATTGTGGTTTAAATGCCGATAATATACTTACCACCTTTGTAGGTGCCGTATCTCTCATAACAGGAATATCAAGAGGCACTTGTTTTACAATATCTTCTATTTTTACTGGCTTATTAATTTTTGCTGTAGTCGATTTTTTGGAACGGCTTTTTTTTGCTTGTTTCTTTTTGGAAGACTTTTTCTTTTTACTACTTGCCGTTTTTTTCTTTTTTGCGGTATTGGTAATTTTTGCTTTTGCATTCGTTTTCTTTTTTTGCCATGCAAAAACTTGATGTGACGAAATCACAAGAAAAAATGTAATGAATATATAGGTAAATAATTTGGACATGCTTTTTTTATTGATTTTCAACTTTATTTGAAATTTTTTCAGCCGTTTGGGCTAAATTATATTTTTGGCTTGCCTCCTCCTTTAGTGAAGTAATAGTTGCATTATCAGTAACGCTTTTATAAGTGGCCAATGCATTAAACCAATCCTTTTGTGCTGCATAAATATCACCTAATAAAATATAAGCACTGGTTACCCAGAATTCATGAGAAGCTTGTTTTTTTGTTACTTCAAAAGCTGTTTTTTCAGCCAATGCATAATTTTTTTGCAAAAATTGTATACGGGCCAATTCATAATGCGCTTCGGCAGTGTAAATGGAGGAATTATTTAAGATAATTTTACTTAATACTGCAATTGCCCCTGAAGTATCGTTTTTCAATAATTGCTCATGATACAATACCATATTGGCCATTAAAATATCATCCGATGCAAATGTTTTTTCATCTATAATTTGTTTTGCAATGGGGGCAGCTTCCAACCATTTGCTATTTTTAAATTGACACCTGAGTACCCCCCGCAACGCTTCCAATACATTTTCTTTTTGAACTGCGAATTCTTTCAATTTCAAATAATACTTTTCAGCCAATTCGTAATTTTTGAAATTGAAATAATATAACCTGGCAGCTAGTAAGTTTGCGCGTTCGGCATACCGATTCGGTGATTGATCCGCCACTTTTGAAAAATAATAAACTGCAGAATCGAATGTCTGACTCGCATAGTTCATTTCCCCAACCAAATAATTAGATTCAATTTGATAGTTCCCATTCGGAAATAATGATAAATATTTAATTAACCCTGCTTTTGCATCTGTATAGTTTTTTTCATCATACCGTAACATGGCAGAACGATAAGTCAGTGAATCTTGTTCATTAATTGCCAAAGGATGCCCATTTTCATTCATAAATGATACATATAATTCTGGCTTTTGATCTTCTATAAAAATATTTCTAACAAATTCTAATGCATTTTCTGTTTCTACTGAATTAGGGTATGTTTTTATTAAGGTTTCAAAATTTTCCAAAGCTGGTTCATTCTTATTCATATTAAAATATGTAACCCCTAACTTATATAAAGCAACTGGATAAAATGAGGCTGCTTTTTTATCAATCACCACTGCACTTAAAGGTGCAATGGCTAACTTAAAATCTTCTTTAAAAATATAGGTTTCCGCCAATTCCATTCTAGCATCATTCAAATAATTCGAATTCGCATACAGATTGTCGAACTGCTCCAAAATGCTGATCTTTTCATTTGTTTTACCCAATCCGCCAAGGATAATTGATTTTTGTAAAGTGGCATAATCTTCCATGGCCCAATGCAAATCAATCACATTTTGATACGCTTGTGTTGCTTGCTTAAATTGCTTCAACATCATTAAACAATCCGCGGATCTGACATAGGCATCTTGTTGAAAATTTTGTTTTGCATTGATTGGATTTACACTACTGACTGCATTAAAATTATTCAACGCCTCCTGATATGCTCCTTTTTTCAAATAGGCAAATCCTAAAGTATATTTTGCATGTTGTATGGTAATTTCACCTTCATTGATGGGCACATTTAAATATTGCGTTAAGGCTTCAATAGATTCGTCAATATGACCCAGCTTATACCCTAATTCTCCTAACCAAAAATTAGTTTGACTAATGACATTTTGGTTGTTAGCGAGTGTATTTATTTTATTCAACAAATCATATGCCTTATCAATTTGACCATCATTTATATAAATCACACTTCTACCAAATAAGATGGTCGGGTAAATTTTTAAAAGTTCTTCATTGGGAGTTTCAATAGATTCGAATGCCGCTAATGCTTGTACGTAATTATTATTTAAAGCCAATGCTTTAACCCATAATTGTTTGGATTCTATTAAATAAGTTGAATTCGGATAGGTATCCATAAACTGGTCTAATGAAACCACCGCTTGCGCATACTCTTTTAATTCTACCGACAATTTTCCGTAATTAAACAAAGAAATTTCCTTTTGAAGTAGATTTTGGCTTTGGGTGGAACAAAATAAAAATGCATTTTTAGCCCCTTGTTTATCGTCAATTTTAAGATACGAGGTAGCTAATAAATACATACTATTTTGTGCCAAAGAGTCGCTACCATTGTTTAATTGTTTAAACCCGGCAATCGCCTTATCCCATTGTTTGGTTTGGAAATAACAAAAGGACAATTGATATAAATCCTGTGATTGTACTTTTTCTTGTTTAGAAACATAAGTGGCTAAATATGGTAATGCTTTCTCATATTCGTTTTTATCAAACCACAAGTGCCCTAATAATTGCCTTATTTGTGCATCATAAAACTGATCCTTTGATTGTAATGCACTTGTGCAATATTGGATTGCTTTATTAACATCCCCAATGAAATAATATAATTGACCTATATAGAATGGAACTACGTTGGCGTAGTCACTATTATTTGCTGCTAATTCAAAACAGGACAAAGCTAATTTGTAATCTTTATTTTTTAGTGCTAAAAAGCCTGCATAGTAATTTGCGTCCGTATAATAAAGGCCTGTTTTAATTTGTCGTAAACTATTTAATAAATTATTTGCTTTTTCCCAATCACCTAATTTAAAATACAAATACCCTAAGTGAAATTTCATTTTTGCAATTTCATCATTATTCAAATCTTGAATAGGAACTTTCAAATAGGCATTTATCGCTTTTTCTGCATCTTTTACTTGGTAATAATATTCCCCTAGAAAATATTGCAATCTTGATTGGTAAATAACATTGTTAGTTTGCTTTATCCATTTTATTGCCAATGGCTCAGCAAAAGGTTTTTCAAGATGCAATGACAACATTAAATAGTAATAAGTAATTTGATCATCATTGCTTGAAAAACCATATGCTTGTTCAAATTGTTGAAAAGCAGTTAAGCTATCCCCTAGGGTAAGCGATTGCAACCCTTTATTAAAATAAGTGGTGGATTGGTCTATGCTCGAAGCAGACTGTGCTCCCCCAGAATATTGGAGAACTATTGAAAAAAAACCGATCAATAAATATCGATAAAATGACGCCATGGATTCGTTTTATTAGTAACCGAGTAAAATTACGCTACCCTATTAAAACGATGTGTTAAATGAGGTTATTGTGGAAAAACAGATTCTATTCGTAAATTTGTCAACAATTATAAAAATATGTACGAATTTAAAAATCAGGTAAGGGTAAGATATGCGGATGCAGACCCCATGAATGTGGTATATTATGGCAATTATGCCCAATATTTTGAGGTAGGTCGTGTTGAAAGTTTGAGGGCATTGGGCATTAGCTACAAAGTAATTGAGGATTTAGGGATTATGCTTCCCGTAGTGGAACTAAATGTTAAATATTTAAGACCTGCCAGATATGATGATTTATTGACCATAACGACACAATTAAGAGAACTACCTATTGACCACCGAATCACTTTTCACCAAGAAATTCATAATGAGGAGGGCAAACTACTGACCATTGGTACCGTAAAACTATATTTTATGGATAAAAACCTTGGAAATAGAGCTTCTATGCCCCCTTTCTTAGCTGAAAAACTAAGTTCCTATTTTAGTTAAAGCGCCTATTTTTGATTTACTTTGCAACCTAATTTAACCCTGACCCATGGATCAAAATAAAGCCACTATTATCACCATCGGAGACGAGCTTTTAATTGGGCAAGTCATTGACACAAATAGTGCTTTTATAGCGCAATCCTTAAATGCCATTGGCGTTATGGTAACAAGTAGAGTTGCAGTTGGAGATGATAAAAAAGCAATATCAAATGCATTGGATTATGCGATTGATAAAAATAATATCATTATACTCACTGGAGGATTGGGCCCAACTTCCGATGACATCACCAAGCCTTTTTTGACAGAATATTTTGGCGGGAATATGGTGGTGCACCAACCCACACTGGATCATATTACATACATATTCGAACAGATACATAAGCGCCCTATGATTGATCGCAATCGTAAGCAAGCCGAAGTGCCTGATTCTTGCGAAGTATTATTCAACGAAACAGGTACAGCACCTGGTATGTTATTCAAAAAAAATGGGGCCTATATATTTTCTCTACCTGGCGTGCCTCATGAAATGAAATGGCTAACTGAAAATAAAATAATCCCTTATTTACAAAAGCAAATCCTTTCCAACCATGTTGGCCATAGAACCCTATTAACTGCAGGTATTGGAGAATCTTTCCTTGCTGAAATGATTTTGGATTTTGAAAATAATTTACCTGAAACACTTAAATTAGCCTACCTACCCAATTATGGTATGGTCCGATTAAGATTAACTGGACAAGGCAGTGACAGTCATCAATTAAATAAAGTACTAGATCATCATTTTGATTTGTTAAAAAAAGCCGTAGCTGAATATTTAGTTACTGATGTAGACGATACCATGGAGGTGGTCGTTGGTAAACTACTAAAATCGAGTGGCAAAACTGTGGCAACGGCGGAAAGCTGCACCGGGGGCTTTATTGGACATTTATTATCCAAGCACGCAGGATCATCTCAGTTTTATACAGGCGGCATCATTAGCTATGACAACCGAATTAAAACAGAATTTTTAGACGTCCCAACCCACATTTTACAAACCGTAGGTGCTGTAAGTAAGGAAGCGGTTGAACAAATGGCAAAAGCCGTTCGTGAAAAGATGAATACAGATTATGCAGTTTCGGTAAGTGGCATTATGGGGCCAACAGGGAAAACAGACGAAAAACCACTGGGTATGGTCTGGATTGGTGTTGCTGATAAAGAAAGGGTGTTTTCAAAGGTGTTTTACTTAAGATTTGACAGACAAAGGAATATTGAAATAACAGCTACCCAGGCTATAAATTTACTTAGGTTATTAATAATCAATAAAATTTAGTCTTATTTTTACTAAAATTTACCCTTATGCCAATAGTTGATTTGGTTTTGCCTAAGCTGGGTGAAAGTATCATGGAAGCAACCATTTTAAAATGGCACAAAAGCCTTGGTGATACCATCCAATTGGACGAAACTTTATTGGACATTGCTACTGATAAAGTAGATAGCGAAATACCTTCAACGGTAGCTGGGAAAGTTGTAGAAATTTTATTCGAAGCAAATTCAGTCGTTCCCATTGGAACTGTTATAGCGCGAATTGAAAGCGATGATAACAATGTATCAAATATAAATATCGAAGTTGCCACTCAAGCACCATCTCCAGTTATTGAAAAAGTAAAAACTGAAAATGTTGCGCAAAATGAAAAAACTACCAGCCAAAATGGTTCACCTTTGGAAGTTCCATTTATACCAGCGCCTAGTCCAGTAGCACAGGATACCCAATTAATATCAGAAGGAAAATTTTATTCTCCATTGGTAATGAATATTGCGCAAAATGAGGGAATCCCCATGCAGGAATTGCAGCAAATTAAAGGAACAGGCAATCAAGGCCGTGTTTCAAAAAAAGATATTTTAAATTACATTGCTGAAAGAAAAAATTTAAATAACAATAATATAAATATTGTAAATCAATCGCTTACTGATACTAATAATATTGTTACAGAAAATAGCGATCCGGTTTCTAATTTTGAGGCAATACAACAAAATGATCATATACATACAACAGCGGTTACAGGTAAACTGGCACAGCCCGAGGATGTAATCATCACAGGCAATACTGAAATTATTGAAATGGATCGTATGCGCAAGGTAATTGCAAAGCATATGATAGATAGTGTACAAACTAGCGCTCATGTCACCTCCTTTGTAGAAGCTGATGTTACCAATATGGTCGTATGGA
The DNA here is from genome assembly GCA_938008665.1 of uncultured Bacteroidota bacterium. Taxonomy (GTDB): domain Bacteria; phylum Bacteroidota; class Bacteroidia; order Chitinophagales; family Chitinophagaceae; genus Sediminibacterium. Next base: position 2,337 of record CALLKA010000025.1, on the reverse strand, counting down.
GAGAAAAGGTAAAACAACTATTTGAAAAAAGAGAAGGGGTAAAATTAACTTTCACCCCCATGTTTATAGAGTGTATTGCAAGTGTGATGGAAAAATTCCCCATCATCAACAGTAGTTTACAAGGGGATCAAATCATACTAAAAAAAGACATCAATATTGGAATGGCCACCGCCCTACCTTCAGGAAATTTAATTGTACCTGTTATTAAAGGCGCCAATCAATTAAGTATTGTTGGATTAAGCAAGGCAGTAAACAACTTAGCAAACAACGCAAGGTTAAACCAATTAAAGCCCTCAGATACGCAAGGCGGTACTTTCACAGTTACTAATGTGGGTACTTTTGGTAGCATTATGGGAACACCAATAATAAATCAACCACAAGTAGCCATACTCGCATTAGGTGCAATTAAAAAGCGTCCAGTGGTTATTGAAACACCTTCTGGTGACGCTATTTTAGTAAGGCACATGATGTATTTATCTATGAGCTACGATCATCGTATCGTGGATGGCGCCATTGGATCACAATTTTTAGCTGCAGTAGCTAAAGCATTTGAGTCATGGGATCCCAATCGTCAATGGTTCCAATATTTATAACCATAGTTTAATTCAGCCCCAGTGTTCGACCCTTCATCATTGCAGGCACTCCTGAATTCAACCAGGTTGGCATTGGTGCTCCTTTCAAGAAAGAATCGAAAAACTGCTGTTCTCTAATTTGAATGTCTTTCCTATTTTTTCTTTCTATTAAATTATGCGCTTCATTATTGTATACTAAAAGCCAAACTTTTTTATCTAATCGTCTCATAGCAGTAAACATTTCAATACCTTGATACCATGGCACCGCATCATCAGCATCATTACTCATAATTACTAAGGGAGTCGTTACTTTGGGCAAATCGAATAATGGGGAGTTTTTAATGTATAAATCGGGGCGCTCCCATAAACTTGCGCCTATTCTACTCTGTGTTTTTTCATATTGGAACTGTCTATTCAAACCAGATCCCCAACGAATGCCACCATAAGCACTGGTCATATTCACCACCGGTGCACCTGCCCAAGCAGCAGCAAACAAGTTTGTCTTAGTGATTAAATATGCAATTTGATACCCACCCCAGCTTTGACCTTGCAAACCAATTTTAGTACTATCCACAAACCCTTTTTGCACCATGGCTCTTGCGCCACTTAAAATATAATCATAGGCGCCCTGACCAGGATAACCTTTGGTATACCAAATGTCCGGTACAAAAACGACATACCCCCTACTTGCAAAAAATGGAATATTTAAACGGGATGGTGTTGGTGCTGGTGGTAAATAATTATGCAAGGATTGATTGTTACGCTCATAAAAATAAACAATCATTGGATACTTCTTTTTTGCATCAAAATTTTCAGGCAAATACAAAACACCTTCTGCAGTTTTGCCTGTATAGGACTTCCATTTCACCAATTGCGAAGTCATCCAATTATAATTACTTTGTTGCGGGTTGATTTGCGTAAGCGCTATCGGGTTTTGCTTCAAGGTATCAAAAATATAATGATACAAATTGGGCGATTGTTTTTCATCTTCTTGCATCACCAATAAATCGTTTGATTTTTTTGCTGCTACAATAGTGGTCAAATGCATTGGCAACTGATTCATAGTAAATAGCTTTTTGTTGCCTAAAGACAAGGAAACCAATCCTTCTGATTTGTCCACCTCATTAAATGTTCTCAATAAAATAACTGCGTCCCCATTTAAAAACTGGCGATCATTGTCTGTTTCAATAAAACGATAACTTATTTTATTTTGACGGCCGTTGGTTAATTTTACAGAAGGCGATTTACCCTCTGCATCCCCTAGCCAAACATCATATCTATCGTACACTAAAAAATGCTTATTGTCCTGCATCCACTTTGCAATCCCATAAGCATTAGGATCATCAGGCACATCATTTTCCTCATCATATAAGGCCGACGGAATATCTGTTAAAATGTTTTTCGTAACACCTGATACTGCATTATAAGATTTATATTTTTTTTGATCCTCCACATAGTAAACCAAACTTTGACCATCATAAGAAGTGGACAACTGACTTATTTTAACATTTTTTTGAATCAGCTTATTTTTCCCTGTAATATTATCTATAACATACAAGTCCCTTTGCGAAAATCCTTGCCATTGTGCCGCTATTACGTAATTTGAATCAATTAATGCATAAGTATATCGCCCATCTCCTTCCATTGTTTTTAATAAATCACGGTCTTTAATTTTTCCAAGATAAGTAACCGCATTGTCTGCTGGACGATATAAAAGAGCTTCAGTGCTTTTAAGTGTCGCATCTAGATTTTTTAATTGCACTGT
>CALLKA010000024.1 GCA_938008665.1 uncultured Bacteroidota bacterium | reverse complement strand
TCAACTTAATGCCCAAAGTTCAAATGTAAAAATCGAGCCAGTCAATTTTTCAAAAGTTAATGTTATGGATGCATTTTGGAAACCTAAAATGGATTTGGTTGCTACCAAAACTTTAGCTGCATGTATTTATCAAACTGAGGAAAAAACAGGACGTATTAGAAATTTTGAAAAAGTAGCACGCAACAGAGGGGAGAAGCATGAGGGTATTTTTTATGATGATTCGGATGTGTATAAAGCCATTGAAGCTATGGCTTATTCTATCAAAACAAATAAGGACAAAGCGCTAGAAGCAAAAGCGGATGATTGGATTGATAAGATTGCAAGTGCGCAATTACAAGACGGCTATTTAAATACCTTTTATACCTTAACGGGATTGGATAAAAGATGGTCTGATATGAGTATGCATGAGGACTATTGTGGAGGTCATATGATTGAAGCAGCAGTTGCTTATTATGATGCAACAGGAAAAAGAAAGTTTTTGGATGTGGTTATTAGATGGGCGAATTATTTTGATTCCGTATTTGGACCAGGAAAAAGAAATTGGGTAACAGGGCACCAAGAATTGGAATTGGCTTTAGTAAAATTATACCGTGTTACCAATGATAAAAAATATTTGAATTTGGCTGATTGGTTATTATCCGAAAGAGGTAAAAAACATGCAGTTGGCTATACTTGGTCTGATTGGAAGGATACCTTATATGCACAGGACAAAGAGCCAGTAAAGCAACAAACACAAATAACAGGACATGCAGTTAGGGCAATGTATTTATATACTGGGGCAGCGGATGTAGCAGCGCATACTGGGGATGCTGATTATTTAAAAGCCATGCGCACGGTTTGGGAGGATGTGGTCTATCGCAATATGTATATTACTGGTGGTATAGGATCAGCGGGTAGTAATGAAGGTTTTAGTAAGGATTATGATTTACCCAATGAGCAAGCCTATTGTGAAACATGTGCGTCCGTGGGTATGGTTTTTTGGAACCAACGAATGAATAGCTTAACTGGTAATGCGGAATATATGGATGTGCTAGAGCGCAGCCTGTATAATGCCGCTTTAGATGGTTTGTCCTTGAGTGGTGATAAATTCTTTTATGGTAATCCTTTAGCATCCAATGGTAAAAAGAGTAGGCAGGAGTGGTTTGGAACAGCATGTTGTCCTTCCAACATCGCAAGGTTAATTGCATCCTTGGGGAATTACATTTATGGGTATAAAGACGAGAAAATTTTTGTCAACTTATTTGTAGGAAGTGAAACCAGTTTTAATTTACCAAAGGGGGAAATGAAATTAACAATGCAAACGGGATACCCATGGAAGGGTGATGTGAAATGTGTACTCAATATGAAAAAGAAAATAACTTCAACCATTGCTTTTAGATTGCCTGGTTGGGTAACTGGAACACCTGCACCTGGGGATTTATATCATTTTACAAAAAATACAACTGAAATGCCTGAGCTTTTAGTAAACGGCAATCCTGTAAAATTTGATTTGCAAGATGGTTATGTGGTTGTGAAAAATGAATGGAAGGACAATGATGTAATTGAATACAAATTACCGATGACGATTAAAAAAGTGACTGCACGTAATGAACTAAAATTTGACAATGATCGTATTGCATTACAGAGAGGGCCAATTGTATATTGTATTGAAGGAGCTGATAATAATGGAAAAGCTTGGAATGTGATTTCGCCTATTTCAATTGACTTTAATGCAGAAGATTTTAAAATATTAGAGGAGCCAGTGGTAAGTTTGATTGCTAATTTACCATGCATTCAAATTTCAAATGATGGATTTACCGTCAGTTCTATCATGCAGAAAGTGAGAGCAATACCTTATTATGCTTGGAGTAACCGAGGAAATAATGCGATGCAGGTTTGGTTACCAAGTACCATTAAGGATTTTAAAGTAAACAACTAATTTTTACTTTTGGTGACTAATGTTTTAAGGTATTCATTGGTATTACCAAAATTGGTTTGGTTGCATGTCTAATAATGTATTCCGCAGTGCTACCCATAAATACATGTGATATACCTGTGCGACCATGTGTTCCCATGACCATATAATTAACATTTTCTGAATTAGCTTTTTCAATGATATCTGTTTTGGCATTTCCCTTTTCAACATATAATTCAATCTCCAAATTTTTATTTCGCATCTTAATCTTTTCAAGCTCTTGAACTGTATATTCGATTTGAGAATTATAAATATCATCCCACTGAATAGGTGATGTAGCCATATCAGGTTGGATATAGTTCACATATATATTTACGATGGAGGCTAAGATAACTTTGGCGTTCATTAAATGAGCCAATTCAAGCCCCTTTTTAATGACATACAAATAGTCGTCATCTAGATCAATGGCGATAAGTATTTTGTTTTTCATAATTGCTATTTTATTATTTCAATGTAATTGTTTGAAAAGATTGAAACACCTAAACGAATTTATAATTTGGTAAAGGGCATTATAGTGACTTGAGTCATAAGTATATATGATATTGATTAGTGCACAAAAAAGCCCAGCTAGTAAACTAGCTGGGCTTAGGAATAAATAGCACACTACTTATTCAATGCTATGTAATCACCAATTTATTGGTTAGGAGCACGACCGCCGCCTGGTCTTTGTTGGGACATGGCTTCTATCACTTTTTTTGCAATATCAGCAGGTAATGCTTTTTCTAGTCTTTTGTTTCTTTCGTCATTAATTTCTTTCATTTTTTCAGCTCTTGTATCTTGATCTAAATCTCTTAATGCCATCATTCTAGGACGAAAATCATTGGTGATTGCCATCACAGAATCAACTTGAACATCATTACATCCCAAGGCTTTGTATCTTTCTTTCATCATTGCGGCTCTTGCAGCTGGATCCATTTGTTGTCCACCACCACCGCCGCCTTGTGCGCTCACAGTTGTTGTTGTAAAACAAAAATAAAAAAATAAAATCCCTAATACTTTTTTCATAATATTTTTTTTGGTTAGTTAAATTTATAGAAAAAAATATAAAGTTGCATTTTAATTAAACACATATATAAATATAATGCATCATATATTGATTTTAAAAGCTTTGGAAGTCAGTGCTTTTTATGATATATTATTAAAATGTTCAATTAGTCGTTATCCTCGAAGTGTAATTTTTGGTGATGTGCCCCTGCACCTAAATGCAATGCAAATGCACCAATTGCTGTATTATTTAAAATATTAAATAAGGCAAATGTTCTGATATCATTTGTGTCAGCAAAAAAATAATTGGGGATGTGAACTGAAATCACAAATAAAAATAAAAATAAGGCAAGCAAATAGCTGGTAAACTTTACGTAGTAATTAAAAATGAATGATACGCCAACCAAAAAATAGGAAACACCCATCATGTATGACCAAATTTCGCCACCTGGTAAAAAGAATGGCACAAAAAGAAGCAATTCATTTGGTTTGTAAAGATGGTAAGTTCCAATTAAAATGGATACCACACCGAGCGTATAAATGGCTACTTTTGAAAAGAAATGGTATTTTGTTAAATCTATTTTCATGATTCATGTTTTGTGTTGATAAAAATAATATCAACACAAAAATAGTATCTAAAAATCCCTAAAAATATGATTTATGTTAGCTTTATATCTAGCATTCATCAGTTAATTGAACGTAAATTCTGGCATCTCTAATTTTACGCCTCCCTGTAATGCGGATTCATGTGCTAAAATACCAACACAGGTGATGTTAGCCGATTGTTTGGCATTGGGGAAAGGGGATCTATTTTCATTTAAGGCATTCAAAAACTCATTCACCAAATGAGGGTGGGATCCACCATGACCTGATCCTTGTATAAAGGATAAGTGTTGGTTACTATCAGAATCATATACACCTTGCATAGTAAAAGATTGTATTTCCTTTGGCAATAAATGGGCAAAATCAGGTACGGTTACTCTCGAAGGGGTTTCACCAGTATGTATGATTGGTTGTTCATGCTCTACTTGCGACCATTCAAAGCTTTTCTTAGAACCATAAACATCAAAGCTTTCTCTGTATTGTCTGGCCGTATTAAACAAGGATCGGGTTACTTCACCAGCCACATCTGAATTTCTAAATTGTATATGACAGCTTTCAATAGCAAATGGAGAATTGTATTTTGGGATTAAATTTTCATCAATTCTTCCAGAACCTACACACGAAACATGACTTGCTTCCTTGCCAATTAATCCAACAATCGGCCCAACACAATGAGTTGCATAATGCATCGGAGGTAAACCTTCCCAATAACCTGGCCATCCTGCCATTTCTTGTTGGTGAGAGGCTCTTACAAATTGAATTTTTCCTAATTCACCCTTGTCGAACATTTCTTTTACAAAAAGATACTCGCGACTATACACAACCGTCTCCATCATCATATATGTTTTGCCACTTTTTTGAACCGCTTCGCAAATCAAACGACATTCTTCCACCGTTGTAGCCATTGGAACCGTGCATGCAACATGTTTGCCAGCATTTAATGCTTTAATGGTTTGTTCCGCATGACTTTGAATGGGTGTATTAATGTGAACTGCATCCACATTTGCATCCTTTAATAGCTCATCATAATTGGAATATCTTTTTTCAATATTAAAAGCATCTCCAATCGCATTTAATTTAGCTTCGTCTCTTTGACAAATGGCATACATATTTGCCAATGGATGCTTTTGATAAATAGGGATAAATTCAGCGCCAAAACCTAAGCCAACAATAGCAATATTTATTTTTTTCATAGATAATTTATTTTGCAATTACTTTCATCACTCCATTCATGATACGCCAATGACCAGGGAAGGAACATATATAAGGGTAGTCGCCAACATTGTCTGGAACATTAATGGTCATTGAAAATGTTTTTTGTGGATTCACTAATGGGGTAGCGTGAAGTACTTCATACATTTTAGGAACGTAATTTAATTCAGCGCCATTGGGATCCATGGCAATTTTATCAGCGGCTGCGCCCACTCTTTCTTTTGAACCTGGTCTTAATATTAATAAGTTGTGTTGCATGTAGTCCACATTGATGAAATTAATTTTTATGGTACTACCTGCTTTTACAGTGAATTCGGTTAAGTCATATTTCATTTGATTTTTAATCACTGATATATTAATAGTCTGGTCAATAATCGTGGCTACTGCATTTTTTTCTTTGCTCATTTTGATATGTGCCCCTCTTGCGGATCTTAATGCAAGATTAATCCACTTATCATCTGTATTTTCTTTAACCAATAACATTTTATTTAAAATGGAATATGCTTCTGCAGAAGGTTTCATGTCGGCAATGGCAATAATAGCAGCAAGACGAACTCTGAAATCAACGTCCACAAAAACTTTTGCATTTTGATAAGCTTTTAATGCGGTTGGTGATTCTTTAAGTACTTCTACAGCAGCCTTACGCACGCCGCCAGAAGGGTTGCTTAATGCTTTTGTTACAGCGGATATAGCATTTGCATTATTCTTTAATAAACCTAAACCATGTAAAGTCCATAATGCATGAATCGCTGGGGCATTCACACCCGCGGCGTCCACTTGGCTTGTATTGATGATATTAATTAAATCAGGTGCAACCGATGGATCTTTGTTTTCAACCAATAAACGCTGTGCAGTGGTTCTCCAAAACATATTATTGTTGCGTAATGCTTTTACTAATCCTGCCTTGTTATTTTTATTTAAACTAATGGGGGCATTTACAGCGCCATCCTTATATACCAGACGATAAATACGACCACGTTCATGATCACGCAATGGGTTAATATGTGCATTCCCTTTGCCATTATCAAAACCCTTCGGGGTAGGATTGTGTTGGATAATAAAGTCATACCAATCAGTGATCCAAACATTGCCATCAGGACCCACTTCAGATTGTATTGGGCCAAACCATTCATCAGCGCTAGCTACTAAATTCCAACCATCTCCTTTTTCTTTAAATCCAGATCCAACTTGTTCAATAAAATTTTTATGAATTAATCTTCCGGTGGGTTCACAAACCAATGCTACTTTATTCCAAAATTCTGATGGATAATTTCTGGCAGTGTAAATGCTTTGTCCAGCAGCTGCAGTAAATCCACCAAATACATCCACCTGTCTTAGATTTTTGGTAACTACATGCATTGCATAGTGGGCATCAATTTTTTCTGTACCTAATTTTTCAGGGTACCCGTTTTTTAATACTCTTTTTGGTACACCAAAAAATACACTGTGGGTATTATTTGCAGTGGATGCAAAAACATCAAATTCTTCTGTAAAGCCTAGTCCCCAAGTGTTGTTGGTTGTTCCTCCTAAAAATTCAATGTCATTTACTTTTTTAGTGGTGGGCTTGAAACTATAAATACCCATGCTAAATTCAGTGGTATCTTTTCCATTGGCATTGACAAATCCGGAATACCCAACGGTTCCCCATAATTTATTATCAAGTCCATATCTCAAATTGGAAGGGCCAGCATGTGTATCTGAAATGCCCCATCCTGATAAAATGGTATCTTTTATATTCGCCTTATCATCGCCATCAGTATCCTTTAAAAATATAAAGTAAGGTGCTTGTGCAACAACTATACCACCATCGGAAAAAGTAAAGCTGGTTGGTATGTTTAATTTATCCGCAAATACAGTTGACTTATCTGCTTTACCATCATGGTCAGTATCTTCTAATATCACAATTTTATCCTGGCCACCTTCTTTGTTTTCTCTGACTTCATTGGGATAATCCACGGTTTCAATCGCCCATAATCGGCCTTTCTCATCCCAATTAATATAAATAGGGTTGATGATTAATGGTTCAGATGCAAAAAGTTGCAAATCAAATCCAACAGGGATTTGTATTAAAGATTGCGATTGTGCTGGTGTTAATGCACCTTGGTATTTGGGTACAGGATTTCTTTTTTCATAATTTGGAATAATTGCCTCAGTATAAGTTGGGGTAGCAATTGTATATGCTTTTAAGCTTGCGATTGCATTATCATTCACCGCCCATAGAATACCATTCTCCACTAATTTTAAAAACTGTGCATTATTAAAAGTGTTCTCATCATGACCATAGGCCGTATAAAAAACTTTGCCTTTACCAAAATTTTGGATCCAGGTGTAAGGTTCTTTTCTATTGCCGTCTTTTCTTTCAGTAAGTACTGTAATATTTTTACTTAATAGCGTATGCGTATATGTCTCATCCTTGGTATAGAAAGGGGTAATATTTTTAATCAATGGATGATTATAATCTTTAAAAACGGAAGGAAAGGAGTCATAGCCATGTTCTTTAAATTGGCCGCCAATTAATTCAACTACCTCTGGGTTATTTCTAAAACAATAGGAAGCGCAATGAATAGGAATAAAGCCTTTTCCATTTTTTACAAAATTCAATAAAGCAACAGCATGATTTGAACTTATGGTATCATAATTTGCATAAAGTATTAGACCGTCATATGGTTTAAGTGTCTTTTCATTTAAATCATTAATATTGTTTGAGTAAGTAATATTAATTCCTTTTTTAAAATATTCTTTAGACATAATGCTTGCTAAAACATCGGAGTTGTGATGTTTACTGTCATGTCCTAAAAATAGCAACTCTAATTTCTTAGGTGTTTGCGCATTTAATTGGGTAAATGAAAATGCTATCAATATTATAGCAAAAGTTTTTTTAATAAATGTGATCATTGCATTTGGTTTTAGCATCGAATGTTTTAAAATAACACCCCACTTATGTTGGATTATTTTGAACTATTAAGATATTAAAAAAATCAATACAATTTCATTATATTCGACTAGTGGAATGATTGATTTTAAGTTTTTACATAATTTTTATAGAATAATGATTAAAAAAAGCCTTGTAATTCTGGGACTTATATTTAGTAATATTTTGGGTTATACACAACCCCCCAAAGTAATCATTAGTGAATTTATAGATACAATTCCTGTGACGCCCTCTTGCCACGCTTCTTCAATAATTGAAGTTCCTGGAGGTGTCATGGCTGCTTGGTTTGGTGGAGAACATGAAAGCCATTCAGAGGTGGGGATTTATGTTTCCATGCTAAAAAAAGGCAAATGGTCTAAGGCAATTGAAGTAGTCAATGGGAAATATGACGATGGCCAACAATATGCTTGTTATAATCCTGTATTACAAAAATTTCCAGATGGTGAGATAGTTTTATTCTATAAAATTGGGAGGGGCCCTAGCACTTGGTGGGGTATGTTAATTCGAAGTTTTGATAATGGAAAACATTGGTCAGCTCCTGAAAAGTTACCCAATGGTATTTATGGCCCAATAAAAAACAAAGCCTTTTTAACTAAAGCAGGTATGCTAATATGTCCATCAAGTACGGAAGATAGTGGCTGGCGGGTACATGTGGAATATACTGCTGATAAAGGAAAAACATGGGCGAGGTCAAAAGCTTTAACCGATCCTTCAGTTGCAGGGGTGATTCAGCCGGCAATGTTGATTCACGGAGTTAATAATTATGAATTTTTAATGCGAAGCCAAAAGGATACCATAATGAGTATCACAACAATGGATGGCGGAACGCATTGGTCAAATTTAACTAAAACTAATTTGCCAAATCCAAATTCAGGCATTGATGCAGTGACCTTAAAAAATGGTAAACATATTTTGGTATATAACCCTACTACAAAAAAAGGGGTGGATCGTGGCGAATTAGTGGTCGCTATTTCACCTGATGGTAAAAATTGGCAGGTGTTACATACCCTAGAAAAGGAAATTGGAGCAGAGTTTTCCTATCCAGCAGTAATTCAATCCGAGGATGGATTAATACATATTACCTATACCTGGAAAAGGCAAAGAATGAAATATGTAAGACTTCAATTATAATTCAATACAGAATTACATCTTGTTGATTAAATGCCCAAGGATATCTTTAAATGAGAAACCTTCGGTTAATTTTTCTTTATTTAATTTTTTGTTTTCTACCAAAGCCCACAAAATAAATTCTTTCATAAAGTAGGTGTCTTCCTTAATGGTATCTGGCGCATATTTTTTAATAAGGGCATCTAAAGGTTTTACATCATCAAGTACTTTGTTATACTGTTTTTCATCAAAATCTTCATATAATTCAAAGCCGCCTTCCGCAATAAACCAATCTAATAAATCGGAATAAGCATTACGTTCATTTTGCTTTTCGATTTTACTAATTTTAGGGAATTGGTTTTTAAATAAAGTGTTAATTGCTTTTTCAATTAAATGAGTAGCAATTACTTCGGCGCCTTCCTGTTCTCCTTCATAGACCAACTCGATTTTACCTGTAATGGCAGGAATAATTCCCATAAAATCAGATAATCGCACACTTGTTTTTTTCAATCCATTTTTCAAACATCTTCTTTCAGCGGCACTGATTAAATTTTCCATAGCGCTTATGGTCATCCTTGCACTCACGCCACTCTTAGCATCTATATATTCACTTTCTCTTGCTTCAAAACTGATTTGTTCAATGATGTCCTTTGCCAAATTCGGAACATAAATTAAATCCTTTTGTGTTGGATTTAATTTAGCTTCTTGCTCCGTAATTTTTTTAGCAACAGCAATATTTTTAGGGTAGTGCGTTAAAATTTGTGATCCAATTCTGTCTTTTAATGGGGTTACAATACTACCACGATTGGTGTAATCCTCTGGATTAGCGGTGAAAATGAATTGAATGTCTAAATTCATCCTTAGTTTAAAGCCCCTAATTTGAATATCGCCTTCTTGTAAAATATTAAATAAAGCCACTTGAATTCTGGCTTGTAAATCGGGAAGTTCATTAATAACAAATATGCTTCTGTTCGCTCTTGGAATCATGCCAAAATGTATCACGCGTTCATCAGCGTAGGACAATTTTAGGTTAGCCGCTTTTATTGGATCCACATCTCCAATGATATCTGCAATGGTAACATCTGGTGTTGCTAATTTTTCAAAGAAACGTTCATCACGATGCAACCATGCAATAGGAGTGGCATCGCCTTTTTCATGAATGGTATCTTTTGCAAATCTTGATATTGGATGTAATGGGTCGTCGTTAATTTCAGAACCAGCAACAAATGGAATATATTCATCCAATAGTTGAATCATCAATCGGGCTAGTTTCGTTTTAGCTTGACCTCTTAATCCCAATAAATTAATATTGTGTTTTGATAAAATGGCTCTTTCTAATTCAGGAATCACTGTTTCCTCAAAACCATGAATTCCTTCAAATGCAGGTACGCCTTCTTTTATTCTTAAAATTAGATTGTCTCTTAATTCGTCTTTGATGCTTTTGCTTTGGTAACCTTGTTTTTTTAAATCCCCTAAGGTTTTAATTTTTTCAATTTTCATAAGTATGCGGTTAAGCTATTTATTTAAGTTTCTTTTTTCTATTGGTTTCGTAATCTTCAAATATCATTTCTCCTAATCCTTTGAGTCCGGTATAAAATGCTTTGCCTTGATTTGCTTCTGTAAATGCATTCACAAATTTTTGCAAATATGGATCCTGTGCAATCATAAAAGTGGTGATAGGGATGTGCAGTTTTCGTGCCATTTTTGCTTGGTTGTAACACTTTTCTACAATGTATTGATCTAGTCCATTGCTATTCATATAATATGTGCCATCTGCTTCCTTGATGCAACTTGGCTTACCATCCGTAATCATGAATATTTGCTTATTGGTATTGCGTTTCCTTCTAAGTATATCCATGGCAAGTTGTAAACCCGCAACTGTGTTGGTATGGTAGGGGCCCACTTTTAAATAAGGAAGTTCCTGAATGCTGATTGTCCATGCGTCATCGCCAAAAACCAAAATATCAATGGTGTCTTTTGGATATCGAGTGGTAATTAATTCAGCAAATGCCATTGCCACTTTTTTTGCAGGTGTGATTCGGTCTTCCCCGTATAAAATCATACTATGACTTATATCAATCATCAGTACCGTGCTCATTTGGGATTTTTGTTCTGTTTCTTCTACAACCAAATCATTTTCAGTTAAATTAAAATCCCCAACGCCATGATTTATTTGTGCATTTTTAATGCTTTCAGTTAAAGAAATATTTTCAATGTTATCGCCAAAGTTAAATTCCTTGAACTCTCCATTTTTTTCATCTCCTTGACCCAATGTTTTTGTTTTGTGGTTGCCTTTTCCTGCTTTTTGCAAATTGCCGAAAATATTATTTAAAGCTTGTTGACGAATGGCTCTTTCAGTTTTGGAAGTGATTTTTGTTTCGCCATTGCCATCTTGTTGTATTTCCTCTTTTATATAGCCTTTCTTTTTTAAGTCTTCGATAAAATCGTCAATGGTATATTTTTCGTCGGTAAGTTTATATTCCACATCTAATTCACGCATCCAGCTAATGGCTTCATCAAAATCGCCAGATGTATGCACAATCAATTCCTTGAAAATTTCAAATAACCTGTCAAAAGGAGATTGTTCTGGAGCTTCGTATGTTTTAAAGTGAAAACCTTTCATTGCGTATAAAATATCGGACGTTAAAGTTAATCGTTAATGTTCATTCTTTGTCAATTTGTTAAAGCATGAGATAGGGTTGTAGGGATATATAAAACAAGAATTTGCACAAATGATTTATTTATATTCAATTAATTTGCCATATATTTAGTAAAATATATAAATTATGAAAAATTTATCTAAAATTTTAATGTTGGCTGTCATGTTATTTTACATGACATCATGCGCTACCATTGTTGGTGGTAAAGTAACTACTTATCAAAAAACAAAACCAGTAGCTGGTCAGCCGCATCGTGATGTTAAAATTGGGGCATTACTTTGTGATGTATTTTTTTGGGGAGGAGCAGGTTTAATAGTTGATTTTGCAACTGGAGCTATTTATAAAGATGCGCCTAAATCAAATAAATAACTCAAATTCTTATCCTTGTAATTAGCTCGCACTACGTGCTCGCTGATCCCTGGTGGGTGGGTACACAAAGCCTTCAAAATAATCTCCTAGTGATTAGCTCGCACTCCGTGCTCGCTGATCCCTGGTGGGTGGGTACACAAAGCCTTCCCCAATCAATCGTTTTACGATTGATTGCTTTTCTCATTCTCGTCATCTTACACAAGCAAGCTTGTGACGCTGCCTTAAATGAGAAAAGCCTTCCACCGAGTTATCGGGGAAGGCTTTGTGATTCGGATTGGATTATTATGTTGAACCCCAATGATTTACTAATGACACAAAACCATCAAATATACCTAATTTGATTTATTTTTTATGTTTTGGTCAATCAATATTCCTTTAAATGAGGTTGAGGTGCTGACAATTCTGCTACGAGATATTACAATTTTATTGTTTAAACATTGGTATTAGTAATGCCAGACACTATTTAAAATTGACTAATCAATTTGTTGCATCTTTCTTCTAATTCTTTAGAGAGTGGAGATAGTTTTTCAGGCATTAAAGTTTTCATTCTATTGTATGTATTCTTTGCACCTTCTTTGTTATTATGTGCCAAAAGAAATTCAATATAATTCAGGATTAAATTACGTCTATTATCTACAAAAAAGTAATTTGGACGGGGTTGACTGTGCATTTTAATATCTGAAAATTCTTTATAAAAATCAGGGTTTAATAAACTTGCTTCAATTTTAGATTTATTATATTCAATTTCTAAACCTTTGGTTTTAAAGGGCATAAATTTTGAAACAAAACCTTCATTTATTAAATAATCTGTAAACTCAAACATATCATCACCATAGGGCATTGCACAATAAACAGGTCGTTCAAATTTATTATTTTCAAGAATATTTAAAATTGCTGCAGTTCCAATCCACATTGTGCCTTCCCATTTATCCTTTACTATCATATTGAAATTTTCAGAAGTATCTAAAAATTTATACAATTGTTTTTGTTTAGAAGATATTTTTATAGAAATATTCTGTGGTTTCCAAGGAAAATAATTATACATATTCATCACTATATTGTCATTCCAAGAAAGTGGAATTTTAGTAATTTCATTTGGTATACCATCTCTCATATACTTGATATAAAATGGTCTTTCTAATAAATTTACACAAATTACCGAAACATCTTTCCTATATCCTTCAATTAACTGAACATACATCAGTGCGTTGATTGAAGGGTCTTGATTTGAAAATAAAAGTGCATTTTTTTCACAAGTTCTTAAAATACTTCGTGCGTATTCTAAAATATAATTAGGAAATCCTCCAAATTTTCTTGCTTCAATTAACTCTTTTTTTGCTTGTTGTATATTATTATTTTGGATTGCTTCTCTTGCCCGTGAACTATATTCAACAGCAATAAAATAATATGCATCACCTAAATCAGGGTTTAATTGAACTGCTTTTTTGAAATTAGATAAAACTTCATTTTTAGACCATTCATTTCCTTTATTTTCAAAAGGTCTACTATCGTATACTAAATAATGAGAAAAACGTCCTGCCCAATAATATGCATCAGCATTATTTGGGTTGACCTTAATTTCTGTTTTTAATACTTTTATTGCTTCTTTAAATTGAAGTGAATCTCCAAGTTTTAAGGCTTTACTAACGTTATCATTATGTTGAGCATTTAATATATGATAAGTTAAAAACAATGGCAATATGAAAAGTAATTTTAAATTCATTTTTTAGATTTTATTTAGAAAAGAAACATCTTAAAATTAACTAAAATTTATTATTTGTTCGCAATATTATTTTAATATTTTACTAAAATGTCAATACACAAATAAATCCTGAAGCATATATAAGTTCTGTATTTCCTCTTGTGTCAATGATAGATATATTCTTGTTGTTTGCACAGATGAGTGATTGAACAATGAAGATAAACGGACTAAACAAGCCTCACTTTGGTTATTTCTATCCCAGCACAACCTTCCAAATGTTTTTCTCATTGTATGGCTGCTTATCCTCTTACCACGAATACCTGCTTTGGCCGCATATAACTTGATTTGTTTATTTATTGTTCTGATGTGAAGTGTAATAATACAACTGCTCCTTTCAGGACACCCCATTTGAGAATATACCTTCGCAATCGTGTCAGTCAGTTCAATATGTAATGGTATTTCTCTAACCTTACCCGTCTTTTTCTCTTTTAATATAAGGTTTGACTTACCTAATACCATTTCCCAAGTGATTTGGGATAAATCAGAATATCGTAGTGCAACTGATACTCCCAATCTTACGAATAGGTAATATACCCATAACTTGTTTTGGTGTAGGTATTTTAATAATTTGTTTAACTCAATTTCTTCTAAATGTTCTGCGGATTTAATTTTGGTAGTCATAGTTCCTTTTTTGTGCTATGCTACGCCTTTTGGCACTACTGGCAATGATATTTTTTTACTTTTATTATAACTCAGTCTATTATGGGTTCCATCTTGTATAAAAATGGCACTATTGTAACTTTTTTTAAATTTGAAACAAGTGAATAAATAAAAAACTGGCAACTGTTATTTTAAAATAATTGAGTTTGCCAGTAAATAAATTTGGAACCGATCGTTGTGCATTTAACGAAAGTTCTTTGGCAAGATAAAATCTTTGTCTTTGGAATAGAAATAAGTATTGTCTTCCATCTCAATTGTAGAAAAGGTATAAAATTCTAAAACCCCACTCAACCACATACTTAAATCATGTTTGGAACCACCTACAAACACAGTATCAGTTGAGACATTACTTTTACGTAACATTACCTCCAGCATATTATATACATAGTCATAGGTGTCTTTAGTATTAGGTGTATTTCTGTTTTGGGAGTTAGCATCCATTATAAACACAACCTTATCTTGATACCTTGTTCTTTTATTTCTTCTGCTCATTGGATTTTGGTTTAATATTATATTGGTTATTTTGTTGATTACTGCCCAAACGATTGCATAGTTCACGAAATTGGTTCTCAGTAATAATCATCTTTATAGTAGGAGTGACATTATCACTTATTAGGGTTTTAAATTTCAACATTTTTCTTTTAGTAATAAATATCTTCACCTTTCATTAGAAAGTTCAACCAGTCGTCTTATTTTAAGATTAAATGGGTGTTGATTGACGAAAGGGATTATATTCCCACAATAAAAAATATCATAAAAATCAAATTAAATTATTGATAGTATTATTGAAAACTAACAAATTGACGATAATGCCAGTATTTTCTTCACATAGAATATTACGGCAAATAAATTTTCAAAAAACATCCTCAACCATTTATTAAATCTTTACTTGGAACTACTACTGAAAAATTATTATTGGTAATGGTATATTGTTTTAAAATATAATTGGTAGCCCACATTGACTTATCATATACCGATACGTGGTATTCTGTTGGTAATAGTTTTCCTTTATTCATTGAAATAGTCATTAGTTCCTTGATGGTTTCAAGATGGACGATTTCCTTATTTCTATTCAATAGAATATGAATATGTCGGTGGTTGGATTTGTATTTTATTATTCTTTCGTCAACGGGTTCAAAATTATATTCAGTTGAGTATGCAGCCATAACACCATCATTTTCTACATGAGCACCTAACAAATCAATAAATTTTAACATCGTAATATCCCAATAGTCTTGTGTGGTTTTACTACTGGTTTGGATGGTAATGAATAAATCCCAATCAATTTGTTTTAATTCTTTTAAAATGAGTTGTCTATTGCTACTGCTATTAGAAATAGGTTGTTGACTTGTAGAGGACTTGGTTGTAATGATATAAGGTATTTTAGCACCAACGATGTTTTGTTTTTGATAGGGATGGTATGAACTTTTGTTACTCGGTCTTAAATGGAACCTATGGGTTTTTAAAAACTCTTCCCGAATAAACAACCTGCTATCTGCAAGGAAACTATCGTTACTGTTACCATACTGTTTTAAATACTTACGTAGTGTAGGGTCACTGGTATCGTATAGTCCCAAGATTACAGGTAGAGACAGGTAATATTGATTGTTGAGAGTTGCACCTGTTCTTATAAATTCGTGGTTACCTTCTTTGTTTATGGTGAGGATTTGATGGTAAGTAGGGTAGTGGTTGTTTTTCATTGTGTAATTATTATTAGTTCCAAAAGGATATAGAAAATCCTTTAAGGGGATAAATCCTTCTTGGTAATACAATAAATACTTTGGTTCACACCAAAATCCACTTTACAGGTAAAAAATCCCAAAATTATTTTTTTGGGAAACTTAGGTTCATACAAAAGTTTAGATGCCACTGGAACCATTCGGTATTGGTGCTTGGAATTGATCTGGTAATAAAAACAACCCAAATACGTCTATAAGGTGGGAAATACCCCCAACGGGGAGGCAGGACTTGG
>CALLKA010000023.1 GCA_938008665.1 uncultured Bacteroidota bacterium | reverse complement strand
GACAAGGTGATCGCTTTTAAGATGAAAAGACGTAAGGGTTTTCGTAAGAAGCACGGTCACAGAACTCATTATACTCAAATCAAAATTGAGAACATCGCTTAATTAGCGACTAGTTCTAGTAAATAACTTTAGTAAAATCATAATAAGATGGCACACAAAAAAGGAGAAGGATCGGTAAAAAATGGCCGTGATTCGCATAGTAAGCGTTTAGGCGTTAAGATATATGGTGGTCAACCAGCTTTGTCTGGCAATATCCTAATTCGTCAAAGAGGTACCCAGTACCACCCTGGTAAGAATGTAGGTTTGGGTTCTGACTTCACTATTTTCGCTATGACCAATGGTGTTGTAGAGTTCAAAAAAGGTAAAAATAACAGAACCACCGTTTCTGTTTTACCAGCACAAGAAATAGCTTAATAAAAATATTTTTTGTAGTTATAATAAAAGTTTTTAATTTTAGTGTATTATTTACTAACCATTAAATCTAAAAAACATGGCAACTGCAAAAAAAGCCGCTCCTAAAAAAGCTGCAAAAAAAGCTGCTCCTAAGAAAGCTGCTAAAAAAGCTGCTCCTAAAAAAGCTGCTAAAAAAGCTGCTCCTAAGAAGAAAGCTGCTAAAAAGAAATAATTATCGCAAGATAATTAAATCGTCTTTTTTGCTTTCAGCAGAAATAGATTATAAGGTCCTCTCCGATTTTCGGGGAGGATTTTTTTTTGTCTTATCTTTAATGCATTCATTTTAATATGCACAATTACGAAATCGCAGAATACTTTTCATTGCTCAGTAAACTGATGGAAATACATGGAGAAAATCCATTTAAAATTAAGTCCTATTCTAACGCCGCTTTTACATTGGATAAATTAAATGATCCAGTGATTGACATGGCGCCACATCAATTATTTTCTATTCGAGGTATTGGTGAAGCCATTGGCCAAAAAGTGCTGGAAATCATTGATTCTAAACGACTTAGCCTACTTGACAGTTACATAGAAAAAACACCTTCAGGTGTATTTGAATTTTTAAAAATTAAAGGATTAGGACCAAAAAAAATTGTCACTATTTGGAAGGAATTAGAAATTGAAAGTATTGGAGAACTACTTTATGCTTGCGAAGAAAATAGATTAGTGAAGTACAAAGGCTTCGGTGCAAAGACACAACAAAATATTCAAGACGCACTTGTTTTTTATTTACAACATCAAGGACGTTATTTATTTCAACAAGTAGTTCCGCTTGTTGAAAATTTAAAAATTGCATTAGCAGAAAAAATAAATGGCGCTGATTTATTTTCAATTTCAGGTGGCTATAAAAGACAATTAGAAATTATAGATCATCTTGAAATTGTAACTACATTTTCTGAAAAAGAATTAACCAATTGGTTAACAGAAAAAAGTTTTCAATGCACAAAAAATGAAAAATTTTTAAGTTGTATCGGCACAGATAAATTTGAAATCAGATGGTATTTTACCGACATTTCTGATTTTTATTGGACCGATTTTACCCTATCCTGCGCTCCTGAATTTTTGGAAAAATGGGAATCTGACCCCCTATTTTCAAAAAAAATCCCATTTATTTCAGAAAAAAACATCTTTGAACAAATTAATTTACCCTTCATTCCAGCCCCTTTAAGGGAACTTCCGTCCATCATTGACCTTGCAAAAAATAATAAATTACCCAAACTTATACAACCAGAAGATATTAAAGGGATCATTCATTCCCATAGTACCTGGAGTGATGGTGTACATACCATTGAACAAATGGCCCTGGCCGCCATCGAAAAAGGGTATGAATATTTAATTATTAGCGATCATTCCAAATCAGCTTTTTATGCAGGTGGACTATCGATTGATAGTGTCAAGGCCCAACATAGGGAAATTGACGCGCTCAATAAAAAGTTAGCCCCCTTTGTTATATTTAAAAGTATTGAGTCTGACATATTAAATGATGGCAGCTTGGATTACCCAGAAGATATATTAGCCTGTTTTGATATCGTCATTGCTTCTATTCATTCTAATTTAAAAATGACTGAGGAAAAGGCAATGATGCGCTTATTAAATGCAGTGAACAATCCCTATACAAGTATTTTAGGTCACCCCACAGGCAGATTATTATTAAGCCGGAAAGGATACCCTGTGAATCACGAAGTATTAATTGATGCTTGCGCAGATAATAATGTAGTATTAGAATTAAATGCCCATCCAAGACGCTTAGATATGGATTGGCGTTTTATACACCTTGCATTACAACAGGATGTACTTATTTCAATTAATCCAGATGCACATGCGATTGAAGGATATGATGATTGCAAATATGGCGTACTGGTTGCCCAAAAAGCAGGATTAGCTGCGGCGCAAAATTTAAGCAGCTTTAATTTGGCTGAGATGATGGAGTTTGTAGAATTCCAACAATCTAAAAGGAACTAGCTTATTGGGACAGCTCCCTATTTCACATACAAAAAATAATCCCCTGGCATGAGTTCAAAGCTGACCTCCTTATCAAAGGGAAACGCAAGCCCAGAAAAAACATTGATAAAGCTTCCCACCAAAAGTTCATGGGAAAAGGAAATTTTATGGATCTCATTGGACATATTGAGCACAATCAATAAAACTTGATTGGCATCATACCTTAAATAAGCCATAACCCTATTGGATTGGGTGGGTAAATTATAAGTGGCCCCATTAATTAAAGCAGGATATTGTTTTCGACAATGCGAAAGCGTTTTATAAAAATGATGCAATGCGGGTTCTTTACCCCAGGCAATACAATCCTTATCAAAAAATTGTAATCTTTGATGGTTGGGTAGTTCCTGTCCACTATATATTAAAGGCAGGCCTTTCCAGGTATGTGTAAACACAGCCCATGGCATGGCTGCAATACCATATTTTTCATATTCAGTTCCATTCCAGCTATTTTCATCATGATTGGAAGTGAAAAATAATTTTAAAGCCCCCGATGGATAATGAACATACCCTTCCAATATATTATATACTTCATTAACCCCTACCTGACTCTGGTTTAATTTTTCACTTACATGCATCCAATCCCAAGCATAGCTTGCATCAAAAGTAGGATGATAATTTGCATTGTCACATTCCGCCAACCAGAACAATGGTTTGATGATATCACAATTAGTTCGGGCGGCTTGCCAAAAATCCAAAGGCACTAAATGCGCCATGTCACATCTAAACCCATCAATATTAAAATTGCGCACCCAATACTGCATGGCACCAATCAAAGCGGCACGCATCTCTTTATTCTCATAATTTAAATCAACCACATCTTCCCAACCATTTCTTTCTATGAAATTACCAGCAGCATCCCGCGTAAACCAATCAGGATGATTGCCCATCCACTCATGATTCGCACCAGTATGATTGGCCACCCAATCAATAATTACTTTCATGTCATGCTCATGTGCACACCTTATTAGGCTTAACAAGTCAGTTTCATTTCCAAAGGCAGGATTTATTTTTGTATAGCTACTGCAGGCATAATAACTACCTAAGGATCCCTTCATTAACTTTTCACTAATTGGTGTGATGGGCATTAACCACAAAACAGTTACGCCCATATCTTTTAATCGAGGAATATGATTTTCAAATGCACTAAATGTTCCTTCCGGGGTATATTGCCGAATATTAACTTCATAAATGGTGGATTGATTTACCCAAGACGCAATATTAAAGTGACCCTCCATTTATTTTCAAATTTTTAATCGATTTTTTATTATCTTGGCAAATACATGAGTAACGCAAAGCCACATTTAGATCGCAAATTAAGTCTTTTACATGCAACTGCCATCAACATGATTGATATGGTAGGTATTGGTCCATTTGTGGTATTGAGTGTTGTTGCACAAATTATGGCTGGTCCCTATTTTTTATACGCATGGGTTGCCGGTGCAATACTCTCCTATTTGGATGCCATGGTTTGGTCACAGTTAGGGGCAGCACTTCCAAGAGCAGGTGGAAGTTTCCATTTTTTAAAGGAAGGGTACGGAAAAAAATTGGGCCCATTGATGAGCTTTTTGTTTGTATGGCAAACTATGATTCAAGCCCCATTAGTGATTGCATCTGCCTCCATTGGATTTTCACAATACGCCAGTTACTTTTTTAAATTCTCTTTCATTCAAGAAAAAATAGTGAGTGGGTCGGTAGTGATTTTAGTGATTAGCCTTTTGTATAGAAAAATTGAATCCATTGGTAAGATATCTGTGTTTTTATGGGTGGGCGTTTTGGGCACCATGGCATGGATTATTTTTGGCGGTGTAATGCATGGACAATTTTTAGAACCCATCAAACATATTAATGATGGTTTTTCAATGCAACATGGATTTGTAGCAGCCTTAGGATTCGCAAGTGTAAAAACGATATACAGTTATTTAGGTTATTATAATGTATGTCACTTAGGGGGTGAAATCAAAAACCCAAGTAAAAACATACCTAGAAGTATGTTTATCTCCATTACTGGAATTGCCATTTTATATTTATCCATGAATATTAGTGTGGCTAGTGTATTACCATTAGAAACCATCATGAGCAGCAAATATGTGGTGAGTGAATATATTAAAGCTTTGTATGGAGAAAAAGCTGGTGCACTTGTGACAGTATTAATTTTAATGGTCGCTTTTGCCTCTTTATTTTCTGCAACTTTAGGCTACAGCCGTATCCCTTATGCAGCAGCGCAGGACAAATCCTTTTTTAGTTTTTTTGGTGAGCTTCACCCCAAACTACATTTTCCACACCGTTCCTTATTAGTATTGGGCGGCATTGCTTTTGCGTTTAGTTTACTATTTAGATTAAAGGAAGTGATCGATGCCATTTTAGCCATGCGTATATTAATACAGTTTATTGGTCAAGCCATTGGATTAATGCTATTAGTCAACCGCAAAGGAAAAACTTATTTTCCGTGGAAGATGCCTTTATACCCGGTTCCCTTATTCCTAGCGATTGTTATTTGGGTAGGTATCTTTATTTCAACAGGTACAAAAATGATGTTGAGTGGATTGGTGGTCATCAGCTTAGGATTGATTGCCTATTTTATAGCGACAAAAATGAAGTGGATCGGAAACGAAAACACAACTACAACATCTGTGTAAGGGCAGATTAGATTTATTTACTTTTAGTTCCAATACCACTAATCAACAGGCCAAATACAAGTCCAATGATTAATCCAATTTTTACATTTTTAATCATCCAGCCAACACCAAGGCCAATGAGTAATAAAGTAAATAAACTTACATTTCTTCGCATGGTATTATTTTTATTGGCTAATGTTTAGGTAATGCGATTAAGTTGGCTAATAGTTTAAATGCCCCTGGATTACCTGCAGGTAGTTGTCTAAATAAAGTTAAACTAAGATATACAAAATTACCCTTGCCATAAGGCGCAATTAATAAACTACCATTGGAAGGCGCTTCCCCTTTGTCACTCATCGTTAATGGCATTTCAAAATGAGTATCTATATTTTCTGCTTGATAGGTACTGCGTTCTTGCACCCAATGCTCAAAATCGGTGGCAGTAATTTTATTAGGTGTATTTAATACCGCATGTTGCGGCAAAGCAAATGTCACAGGAACATTTTCCTGCGTTACTCGCCTTCCAGAATTTACAATAAATGGATAGGGTCCTACTTTAATTTTTTGTAAACCTACCTGATTACTTTTTATATATTGTACAATTACATTACCTCCTTGTTCAATATATTTATTGAGCTCCTCATTCTCCGTAGTTAAGTATTCATATAAATTATAAGCTCTGATGCCCACAATGATGGCATCGAATGATTTTAATTTTTCAACTACAAAATCAGTAGGCTTTAAATAGGTCACCGAAAAGCCCAACTCCACTAGGGCTTCCGGTATTTTATCACCTGCCCCGTCAATGTATCCAATTTTTTTACCCTTCGTGTTTACTTGTGCCTTAACTAAAGTAGTGGTCGCAGTTGGGAAATAAGTAATCGTAGATATGTGATCATATTGAATTGTTTTTTGAAACACTGCAGATGTAGGCGTTGGCAACTGAATATTAGGGTCGCTTACTGTAAATGATTTTGATTCATTTTGTCCCAAGTGATTGATGATTTGATAATTCACTGGAATGGACTTTTCGCCATTCATTAAATGCAACTCCTTATCATATTTTATTTCCTGTCCAGGCACCACCGCGATGGGTTGATGCACTTCACCTTTGGTGGGATCTACATATTTGTATTGCACTGGAATTTGAAACTCAAATAATTGATTCTCGATGGTCACATTTAATTTGCAAGTAAAGGCAGGGTCATTTTCGGGCTGGCCAATTAATTGTTGGTCATTCACCACAAACATCCCTTCTGTTTTTGGAGACACTAACCAATAAGGTTGTGAAATAGATTGGGTTAATGGAATACTATAATTATGATCCCAAACTAAATTCTGATTCACCCCGATGTTTTTATTAAAAACAGAATCTCTGCCAGGTAATTGCACTAAACCCAAATGAACTGGAACATGGGTTCTCTGATTCATACTAAATTGCATAGGCAAATTTTTGCCTGGAAAAACCTGTTGCTGCGTACTGGTGGCTTCCATAAATAAGCCTGCACAATCCTGCACCAAGGATTTAATTTCATTTAATTTATATGTTTTCCAAACCGAGCTTGGCAAATTATTAACCACCTTATATAATTGTACCAAATCTTTTACTGATTTTTCAGGATTTTCTATTTTATAGTTTTGTACAATTGTAGTAACCGCATCATGAATTTCCGATGCATTCAATCGCGTCCAATTTGTATTCACGCCTTCCATAATATCCTTAGTCGCTTTTTCACCCGCAACCCAATCAAAATATTCAGTAATACTTCCACGTCGACGAGGACGTCCCTCCCCTTGGCTTTTATGCATGGAGCGCGCTTCGGCGCCAATTTCACCATAATTTTTTCCAATTAACGCATTGTATCCACCCACTTCAATTTTTAATTGTTGGTCATTGGTGGTGTTTGCCCCACCAAAATTGAACGTATTCCAAAGTATTCTTTTCGCTTGCCAAACAGTGACTCCATATTTAAATTGTTCTGGAAATTGTTTTGGATCAGCCGCAGCAATAAAAGCCTCTTTTGCAATAATTGCGGATGCCGCATGATGTCCATGCCCTGCGCGCCCATCCGGAGGAAAGCGCGCAATAATAATATCTGGTTGAAATTTACGAATCACCCAAACCGCATCACTCAATACTTGTTGGTGATCCCAAATAGCTAATGCTTCCTCCGCTGATTTACTAAAACCAAACTCATACGCCCTTGAAAAATATTGTTCCGCACCATCTTGCTGACGTGCTGCAAGTAATTCCTTAGTTCGTATTAATCCCAATTCAATCCCCTGCTCCTTTCCTAATAAATTTTGTCCGCCATCGCCCCTTGTTAAACTCAGATAAGCGGTACGGTACATGCGCTCATTAGTCAAGAAAGGTAAAAAGCTATTGTTTTCATCATCCGGATGTGCGGCAACATATAAAACGCTCCCCACTACATCCAACTTTTTTAATTTAGAAAATATTTCAGCACTTGATTTTTGTGCATTACTATTCCATGTTTGCAATACTAAAAAAGCAAACATGAAATAAAATATTTTTTTAAATGATAGTTGCTGCATTTATTTAGAGTTAATTTATAATAAGTTCTTTAATGGTATCTTCCAAGCTAGTGAAACATATACACATTATTAATACATTGTTCCTGCCTGAAAATACACCCAATTACGATGCTACTAAAATACGAGAAGTTTGGGTTTTTATCGGGTTATAAAACAAGTAGTTTTACACAACAGCCCCATCATTTTTGAAGAATAATTAAATAGTAGTAAATTGTTGCAATAATTATACGATATGTTAAGTAAAATACCAATGAACCATTTAAAACGCTTTATTATTTGTACGCTATTTTTTACAAATTTTAATCATGTAAAAGCACAGATTTTCTTTAAAACACATACCGGTATTAACCCATATCAATTTGAAATCACCAAGGAAAAATTATTCAAGCATGCTGCAGTAACTTCGGCACATCCATTAGCAAGTATGGTTGGTGCCGCTATCATGCAAGATGGCGGGAATGCATTTGATGCTGCCATTGCGGTTCATTTTGCCTTGGCAGTTGTACATCCGTCCGCAGGTAATATTGGCGGCGGTGGTTTTTTGTTGGCAAGAACCAATAATGGTAAATTAATTGGACTTGACTTTAGAGAAGC
This sequence comes from uncultured Bacteroidota bacterium, assembly GCA_938008665.1. Lineage (GTDB taxonomy): Bacteria > Bacteroidota > Bacteroidia > Chitinophagales > Chitinophagaceae > Sediminibacterium. Next base: position 8,097 of record CALLKA010000023.1, on the reverse strand, counting down.
AGCACCAGCAAAAGCAAATAGAGATATGTATTTGGACGAAAAAGGAAATCCTATAAGTTCAAAATCATTAGAAGGCCCATTGGCTTCCGGCATACCAGGAAGTGTATCAGGTATGTTTAATGCACATGCATACGCAAAACTTCCCATGGCACAACTTATTGAGCCCGCAATTGAATTAGCCGAGTATGGACATGCTTTAACTGAAAAAGAAGCTAGTAGTTTAAACAGCGTAAAGGGAACATTAATAAAATTAAGTAGTGCACCATCTGCATACACAAGAAAAACAAAATGGATGAAGGGGGATACCATTTTTCAACCTGAATTAGCGGCCACTTTAAGACGCATTCAACAAAATGGATTGGCCGGTTTTTATGAAGGAATCACTGCTGATTTGATTGTCAAGGAAATGGCCAGCGGTGCAGGTATTATTTCAAAAGATGATTTAAAAAATTACCAAACTAAAAAAAGAGTACCTATTGAGTTTGATTATAAAAATCATCATATCATTAGTTTTGCACCGCCTTCGAGTGGTGGCATATTAATTGCGCAAATGATGAAAATGATTGCCCCATTTGATATCGCTTCCATGGGATATCAATCGCCTGCTGCGGTTGCATTGATGGTGGAATCACAAAGACGTGCTTACGCCGACCGTGCTGAACATATGGGCGATCCTGATTTTTGGAAAGTACCTACAAGCACCTTAATCAGTGACGCTTATGCCAAACAAAGAATGCAAGATTATACACCTGGCGTTGCTGGTAATAGCAAAAATACCAGCGCAGGACAAGTGAAAGAAAGCGAACAAACCACCCATTATAGTGTCATAGATAATGATGGAAATATGGTAGCCATTACCACCACATTAAATGATTCTTATGGAAATAAAACTGTGGTTGCAGGTGCTGGATTTATTTTAAATAATGAAATGGATGACTTTAGTGCAAAACCAGGTGTACCCAATATGTATGGTGCACTCGGAGGAGAAGCCAATGCCATTGTTCCAGGAAAAAGAATGTTAAGTTCCATGACACCCACCTTAGTGACTGTAAATAATAAAGCTTATTTAACCATTGGTAGCCCCGGTGGCACCACTATACCGAATCAGATTTATGAAGGCCTCATCAATTTGATAGATTTTAAAATGACTTTAAAACAATCCATCGATGCATCTCGTTTTCATCATCAATGGTTGCCTGATCAAATACAAGTGGAAGCCGATTTCCCCAATGCTACCATCCAAGCCTTGAAAAATCAAGGGTATAAACTGAGCCAAAGAGGGTATTTTGGTCGCATGGATGGTATCCGAATATTGCCAGATGGTAAAATTGAAGCAGCAGGCGATAAAAGAGGGGATGATAGCGTCGCAGGGTATTAGGGATCAGTACATTATACCGGTTTAATTAGTATTTTTACAAAAATCCATTTTTTGCTAAAAAACAAGCTTACCATACTGAGAATTGTGATTGCTACAGTGGTAGGACTACTCCTATTTTGCTATTTATTATTATTGATCCCTTGGGTACAAAATAAATTGATTACCCGCGTAGCTAGTAGTTTTTCAAAATCCATTGGAACGGAAGTTAAAATTGGACATGTTGGGTTTTCCCTATTTAACAGATTGGACCTTGAAGATATTCTAATCAAAGATGAAAAAAACGACACTTTAGTTTTCTCGAAAATAGGCAAGCTTCGATTGACCGACTTATATTTTTCTACATCAGCGCCTGTTGTTCGATATATTGGCTTAGAAGGAACTCGGATTTATTTAAATAGAAGCACCCCAAAATGGAACTATCAGTTTTTATTGGACTACTTAAATAAAGACAGCTCCAATCAAAAATCAACCAGTTTAGATATTAAGAAAATTGATTTAAGTGATTTCCGTTTTATTTTAGATGACCAATGGGATGGTGAAAAAACAGAATTAGCAGCAAAAAATCTATTGTTAAACATCAAGTTATTTAATAAATCAAATAAGCAAATTGTTATTGATCAATTGATCGTCAATAAGCCATTTATTCACCTTCACTCCTATGAAGGAAAAAATACGATTGTTCAAAAGGACACCAATCAACTTAATGCCAACCCTGCCCAATTAAACCCCAATGATTTAAATATAGTAGCTAACGAAATTCAAGTGATCAACGGAAAGTTTTCAATTGAATATGGCTTCGAAAAACCGCTACCCTATTTTGATGGCGCGCATATTCGTATGCACGACTTAAATGCAAAAATTTATAACGCAATATTATCCAAAGATACCCTCACTGCAAAAGTTAATTTAAGCGTTAAGGAAAGATCCGGTATTGAAATTAAAAAATTAAGCACCCAATTTAAGTTGACGTCCCAATTAATGGAATTTGCACAATTGTCATTGAAAACGAACAATAGCATTATTGGACCTTATTATGCAATGCAATACAAAAGCTTTAAAAAAGATTTTAATAATTACATGCAAAATGTAAATATGAAAGCGCATTTCGAAAATTCGTTGATCGCTATTAAAGATATTGCCTACTTCACACCCACTTTAAATAATATTGATCAAAAAGTTAAACTGAGTTTCCATTTTAATGGTACTGTGGCTGATTTTGAGAGCAAGGATTTAAATGCTACTTACAACAACTCAACTATCATAGGCAGCTTTAGCATGAAAGGATTGCCTAGTATAAGAAATACATTGATTGATTTTAGCAATGTAAATGCAAATACAAATTATAAGGATTTATCCAACTGGCTTCCTACATTAAAAAATATTAAAGATATAAAATTTGAAAAATTAGGTACTATTTTATTTGCTGGAAATTTCAAGGGTACTGTTTACGATTTTATTACCAAGGGGGAATTTAATACCGACTTAGGCTATGCGAATACAGAGATACGATTGCAATTCCCATTGAATAAAGAACCTAGTTATGAGGGAATGTTAAAAACGAGTCATTTTAATGCAGGTAAACTACTTGACATAAACTCATTAGGGTTATTAAATTTTAACGGTAAAATTAAAGGCAGCTCCTTTGACCTAGGCAAACAAAAAACTAATATACAAGGCAATATTGACTCCATTGCATGGAACAATTATAATTATACCAATATCACGACTAATGGGGATATTCAAAAAGGTGCTTATAATGGTAGCTTGCGCATTAAGGACCCCAATATAAATTTTATCAGTAATATTGAGGTTGACTTTAACCAATCTAAGCCTAAGATAAATGCCGTGGGCGATTTGCAAAATACCAATTTAATGGAATTGGGTTTTTCAAAAAATAAAATTCAACTGACTGGATTGCTGGACATTAATTTTGACGGAGACAGCATTGATAACTTTATGGGTTATGCTAAATTTTACAATGGTCAATTAAAAGGGGAACAATCGGTTGTGCGTTTTGATTCAATCACCTTGAATTCAACTATTGAAAAGGGAATTAAATATTTACGATTAGCAAGTGATGATATCAATGCGAACATATCAGGCAAATTCAATATCTCCCATTTACCTGCGAGTATACAGTTTTTTATGCAACGCTATTTGCCGAGCTACATTCCTGCCCCATCTAACACCCCGGCTAACCAATTATTTGATATTCAAATTAAAACGAATTACATCGAGCCATTTATTCGCATTTTTAATAGCTCCTTCTCTGGGTTTAATAATCTAAATTTAAAAGGTGCGATAAATACAGACAGTAAAACGCTAAAATTTAATGCCACAGTTCCATTTGTACAATGGCAGGATATGGCATTTAAAGGTGGTGTATTTACAGGAAATGGAAATAAGGATTCACTTTATTTACTTGTAAAAGCGAATAGCTATCAAATTACGGACAGCTTTAGCTTTGTTGACCCAATAATCAATATTCATACAAAGAATGACAAATCCAACATTCAAATTACTGCAACAAGCAATAATGCATTACAGAATATTAATTTAGCCGGTACTGTAAACACTTATTCCGATGGCTTAGCTATAAAGTGGAAACCCTCCTATTTTTTATTAAATCAAAAAAGATGGGATATTAATAATGGTGGAGAAATTTCACTTAGAAAAAATAATGTCTTTGCTAAAGGCGTAAAATTTTCACAAGGAATACAGGAACTATTATTAACAAGTGCAAAGGGTAATAATTTGCAACTAGAACTCAATGATATTATTTTAGGCGACATCACAAAACTATTTTTCCGATACCCGCAATTGGAAGGCGTTACCAATGGCACCGTTTATTTAAAAAATGTATTGGATAATTTTGAGCTCAGTTCGGATATCAACATTGATCAATTTAGCTTTAACAATGAAGTGGTTGGTATGACTAATTTAAATGCATCCTACAATAATAAAACGGGCATTGTTCCTTTTTCTTTTGACATACCCAATAAAGCGTATAATTTATCAGCAGAAGGAACTTATAACACCAAGGACAGTGCTAACCCACTAGATGCCACCTTGTATTTAAACCACTCTAAATTTAGCTTAGTAGAACAATTCATCGGCGGCGTACTCACCAACTTAGATGGAAAAGCAGATGGAAAAATTCATTTTGGCGGACGGATTGAAAACCCTGTTTTACTTGGTTCTGCTACCATTCAAGATGCCTCATTAAAAGTGGATTATACTAAGGTACGCTACTTTATAAAAGAGGCGACCATTCAATTTACAAAGGAAGGAATGGATTTTGGCAATATCCAACTAACTGATCAATTAAATCGCAAGGCTTTATTTAAAGGCAAAATACTAAATGAGGGTTTTAAACATTTGACCTATGACCTTGAAATGAGTAGCCCTAAAATTGAATTGCTAAGTATGGGTTCCGCTGACAACATTTATTTTTATGGTAACGCAGTTGGAAAAGCAGCTATGACCATTAAAGGCCCAGAGGAAAACATTAAGATGACCATTAATGCGGATGTGAATGACAGCTCTCATTTATATATTCCAAATACAACCAGCAAGGAAGGTGGCAGCAATGACTTTATATTGTTTAAAAAATACGGGAAAACTGCTGTAAAAAGCGCAGATATCCCAACCTACAATTTATTGGTGGACTTAGACCTATCGGCCAACAATAAAACCAAAATAGATGTGATTTTAGACGAATTAACGGGCGATATCATCAAGGCGAAGGGAAATGGTCGATTGAAAATTAGAGCGGGCAATATTGAACCCTTAAGCATTAGAGGTAAATACAATATTGAATCGGGAAATTACGACTTCAACTTTCAGTCTTTTATTAAAAAGCCATTTGAATTGATTCCTGAAATAGGAAATTATATAGAATGGAACGGCAATCCATACGACGCCGAAATTCATGTGGATGCACGTTACACTGCTGATCGTATTAGTTTAAATGAGTTGGTGGGTAGCGCTAATTTTAGCAACGCAGTAAAATCGTATCGCGGAAGTGTGTATGTGATTGCTGCATTAAGAAACAAACTATTCCAGCCGAATATTAAATTTAGCATCGCCTTTCCACAAGGCAATCCAATTAGCTCCGATAATGAATTTTCTCAATTTATCACAAGATTAGAAAGAGACGAAAATGAAATTTTAAAGCAGGTTTCGTTCTTAATTGTATTTAACTCATTCGCGCCCGTTGGATTTAGTACAGGCAATAGCAATAACGCCTATAGTATGACCTCCATTGGTATCAATACCATATCACAATTATTGACCAAAGAAGTCAATAAATCAGTGACGAATTTATTGAAAAAAGTAACCGGCGATAATAGTTTGCGATTTGATATTGGATCATCGGTTTATAATAGTGGAAATTTACTAGACCCTACCGGATCGGGTATCGCTATTAACGCAAATAAGATTGATCGTCAAAGAGTAAATTTAAAATTGGGTAGAAGCTTTTTAAATGACAAAGTTATCATTAACGTGGGCGGCGACTTAGATTTTAATGTTCGCAGCAGCACTAATATTCAAAATGATAATTTACAATGGCTGCCTGATTTAAACATTGAATTTATATTAACCAGGGATCGTAAACTAAGAGCGATTGTATTTAATAGAAATAGCCTTGATATTAATGGAAGTAGTTTGGGCCGTCGTAATCGACAAGGGGTAAGTATCTCCTACCGAAAAGATTTTGAGCGATTTTTCTTTTAGTTCTGCAACAAAAAGAAGTTATTTATTTGCATTCGCTACAAACCATTCCGTAGCTAACGCGTATCCTTTTAATCCCAAGCCAACAATGGAACCTACTGACTTTGCAGATACATGGGAAATTTTTCTGAAGTCCTCCCTAGCATGTACATTACTAATATGTACTTCAATCACAGGTGTTTTAATTGCAGCTACAGCATCGCCAATGGCAACAGAAGTATGGGTATAGGCCGCAGGATTTAATATAATCCCATCTTGGTTAAACCCGAATTGTTGAATCGCATTCACCAACTCCCCTTCCACATTCGATTGAAAATAAGTGAAGTTGACTTGCGGAAAATCTTTTTTTAACTGCGCAAAAAAATCATCAAAAGTTTCATTGCCATAAACACCTGGCTCACGCATTCCTAATAAATTTAAATTAGGCCCGTTGATGATCGTAATATTTGGCATAGTTACAAATTGAAATACTTAAAATAGAAAAGATAAATTGTGTATCGATTATCCTTTTATGGTTGCAAGATTAATTAGTCTTCATTAAAGATACAAAATCATCAAACAAATACCTGCTATCATGTGGACCTGGTGTCGCTTCCGGATGGTACTGCACACTAAATGCTGGACGATCATTCAACTTGATACCTTCAATAGAATCATCATTTAAATTCACATGTGATATAGTCACATTCGGATGTTTGCGCACTGCTTCTGGATCCACACCAAACCCGTGGTTTTGCGTAGTGATTTCACATAAGCCTGTGATCACATTTTTAACTGGGTGATTTAACCCACGGTGACCATGGTGCATTTTGAAAGTTGGAATATCATTTGCAAGTGCTAATAATTGATGCCCTAAGCAAATACCAAAAACCGGTTTTTTCTCATTCAACACTTCCTTAATTGTTTTGATTGCATAATCCATCGGTGCTGGATCCCCAGGACCATTGGATAAAAAATATCCTGTAGGATTAAATGCCTTTAAGGTCGCAAAATCTGTTTTAGCAGGATGCACTCTTACATGTGCTCCTCTTTCCACCAAGCATTGTAAAATATGTTCTTTCACACCAAAGTCTAAAACGGAAACTTTGATCGCTGAATTTTTATCTCCTAATTCATATACTTCTTTGGTACTTACCGTACTCGCTAATTCAAGCCCATCCATACTAGGCACTTTTGCTAATTGTGCTTTTAAAGCAGCCACATCTAAATTATCAGAGGAGATAATACAATTCATTGCACCCTGTTGACGTACATGCGCTACCAACGCCCTAGTATCTAAACCTTCAATGGAAACAATATTATTATTAATTAAGTACTCATTCAAATTACCATCTGCCATTAAACGACTATACTTCTCTTCTAAGTTGCGTCCGATTAATCCATGAATTTTTACAGATTTACTTTCAACATCCGTTGATTTAACACCATAATTTCCAACATGTACATTATTCATAATAATGACTTGACCCGTGTAACTCGGGTCCGTAAAAACCTCTTGGTAGCCTGTCATCCCTGTATTAAAACAAATCTCACCAGTCGTTGTACCAATTTTACCAAAAGCTTGACCGTGAAATACATTACCATCAGCTAAAACTAAAATTGCAGGTTGTGAAGTCATTGTATTGGTGTTTTGTTATGCAAAAAAAGAAACAATTTTTTACTTTTCCATAATAACTTTTGAACATATTGTTTATTCCTCATTTTAAGCCCATTTTAGGCAAAAAAAAGGCAAGACTGAAGTCTTGCCTTATATGTCAAATAATTATGATCATTATTCAGCAGGTGTTGCTTCATCTGTAGCAGCAGGTGCTTCAGTTGTAGGTGCTTCTGCTTCAGCTGCGGCTTTTTTAGGCGCTGCAGTTGCTTTACTACGACGTGTTTTTTTAGCTGGTTCAGTAGCAGTTGCTATTGAATTGCCATAAATTTCGTTGAAGTCAACTAATTCAATCATTGCTTTTTCAGCATTGTCACCTGGACGAATACCT
>CALLKA010000022.1 GCA_938008665.1 uncultured Bacteroidota bacterium | reverse complement strand
TGGGATGGATGCATGATACATTGGATTATTTTAAATTAGATCCCATTATGCGTTCGGGTTCACAGGATAAGTTTTCTTTTTCCATGATGTATTATTATGACGAGCATTTTATGCTACCATTAAGTCATGACGAAGTAGTGCATGGAAAAAGCCCTATGATTTATAAAATGCCAGGCGATGAGTGGCAAAAGTTTGCCAACCTAAGATTGATGTATACGTATATGTTTACGCATCCAGGTGCCAAACTATTATTTATGGGTAATGAATTTGCTGCCACAAAGGAATGGAATTATACTACCGAATTGCAGTGGGATTTATTGGGTCATGTAAGCCATGGAGGTATGAAGTTTTGTGTGCAACAATTAAACCATTTATATCGTCATAATCCTGCTTTATATGAATTGCAATATGATAAAAGTGGCTTTGAATGGGTTGAAATGAATAAGCGCGAAGAAGGGGTGATTGCATTTCGTCGTAGGGCAAAGAATTGGAAAGAAGATGTTGTAGTAATATTAAACATGACGCCTGTGCCAAGACATGATTATCCTATTCATGTGCATGGCAATAAACCATGGAAAGAAATTTTCAATAGCGATGATAAGTCGTTTTGGGGCGTAGGTGACTTATTTAATCCATCAATTAAAATGGAGCCGCAGGATGAAAAAGGAGATTGGAATAAATTGATAATGCAGTTGCCAGCCTTATCGGCAGTGGTTATAAAATAGTTGTAAAAAACTTTGTATAGTTCAACTCAGCAGTACCGCTTGAACATAAAAAAGGCCGCTAATTTAGCGGCCTTTTTTATAAATATCTTATTGTTGAATTAAAACAATCCTTTTCTCATGGTTGTTTTTCCTTCGCCAATTTTGAAACCGTTATGGTAAACTTCTACTTTGTATTCACCTTCGGTTAATTTACTTGACTGCTTAATATCATAGCTTACTGGCACAACAGCGTTTTGCTCATATTGAACAGCTATTTTGTTGGAGTAAGTTCTTTGTCCGTCTTCTCTTGTAGCAATTGAACCACCTTCGGTAACAGTTTTTCCATCAGGACCAGTTACGATAACATATAAGTCTTGCGCACCACTTGGCGTGATTTTGTTTTTGTCAATTTGGAAAGACAAACGAATGGTGTTTGCACGCTTTGCTGATTTAGTTACTTTTTCAGTACCGTCATCTTTTACTCTTACAGCTTGAATGCTGAAAGAAGATGCATGTAAAGTTGAGCCAATATCTTGTAATCTTTCCTTCTCTTTAGTTGTTGAAGTAAGGT
>CALLKA010000021.1 GCA_938008665.1 uncultured Bacteroidota bacterium | reverse complement strand
AATGCAAACATTAATATTTTGAATCAGATGGAAGAATTGACTGGAAAAAAAGTTTCCCCATCTGAAAAAGAAATTATTGCACATGGTCCTGATGAAATTGATTTAGTGCATAGTGGTTTGGAAGAAACAATGATTAATGCGACGCGAGAAATTATGGATATTTGGAAAGCAAATCCAGCGATTCCTGATATGAGAACTGCTGCTTATGTTTGTGCCATTAATAAGGTAGGAACTTCTTATGCTGAATTAGGCATCTTCCCATAACCCAAATTAAGCTACATTATATATACTCGGGGAAATTTTGCAAAGGTTGCAGTTTCCCCGTTTCTATTTTAGCACCCAATGTTTGATGTCCATTGGTGATAATTAGATAGGTTGCTTTTAATACTTGTTGGTATTGTAATATTTGTTGCAATGTTTTTTCGCCAATCTCAACCCTGGCTTCCTTACATTCAATAATCATCCAAGGGGTATCCTCTTTATATACGACGATATCAAAACGTTTATTTAATTCTCCTAATTGAATGGTTTTTTCAACGGCAATTAAACTACTTGGATACTTGCAGGTTTGCACTAAATATTGCAAGGTATTTTGCCTTACCCACTCTTCGGGGGTGAGTATGATCCATGCTTTCCTAAACGGATCAAATATTTGATCCTTGCCTTGCACCTGTTGTATTTTAAAGGGATAGGTGGGGTAAATTAAGGCTTGCATGTGGATGTCCGATAAAATTTGTAATTTCAGCTATTATTACTTCAAATATAAGCACAGAATAATTGGGAAGTATATGTCACAGTTAAAATAATTATGTATGAAATCAAAGCAGGAAATAGTTGACAATTGGTTGCCTAGGTATACCGGTGCAACCTTGGATCAATTTGGTAAATATGTATTATTAACCAACTTTAGCCATTATGTAAACATGTTTGCAAAAATGCATAATGTAGAAGTAATTGGTAAGGATCGCCCTATGCAATGTGCAACAGCTGAAGGAATCACCATTATTAATTTTGGGATGGGTAGCCCTGGTGCGGCAACCATTATGGATTTACTCACTGCAATTCAGCCAGAAGCAGTTTTATTTTTAGGTAAATGTGGTGGGTTGAAAAAAAGAAACAAAATTGGGGATTTAATATTACCTATTGCAGCCATAAGGGGAGAGGGTACTTCAAATGATTATTTTCCTGCTGAGGTTCCTGCATTACCTGCGTTCGCATTACAAAAAGCAATTTCAACTACGATACGAGATAGTGGTGTAGATTATTGGACTGGCACAGTATATACCACGAATCGTCGCGTATGGGAACATGATGATGCATTCAAACAATACTTAACAGATATTCGCGCTTATGCCATTGATATGGAAACAGCAACCATATTTACCGTAGGTTTTTATAATAAAATACCTACAGGTGCATTGTTATTAGTGAGTGATTCACCGATGATTCCGGAAGGTGTTAAAACGGAAGCGAGTGATAGCTTAGTGACTGCTGAATTTGTGGAGCGCCATTTAAATATTGGCATTGAATCATTGAAGCAATTAATCAATAACGAGATCGGA
>CALLKA010000020.1 GCA_938008665.1 uncultured Bacteroidota bacterium | reverse complement strand
ATTTACCTCTTTTATTTTTAACTCGCACAGAGGCATACTTTTTAGATTCCATGAAATACGTGTAATCAGCTAATCCGCTGCGATGGGACATTAACTGTTCAATAGTCACTTCCTTATAAGGGAACTTGATTAAGTATTTTGCGACGGGTGCTTTTAGATCCAATTTTTCTTGCTCCCATAATTTTAAGGCCGCCATGGCAGTAAATGTTTTGGAAATAGAAGCCAAATGAATGGGTGTTTCGGGTTGGATTAACGTTTTATTACTGTAATTAGAATAGCCTTGGTAATCTTCAAAAACAACCTGTCCATTCTTTGCCACCAAAATTTGACCACTAAATCCTTTTTTACCCAAAAGGGTTTCATATTTGGCCTTTACCTCGTTCATTAATTTATCCTTATCTGTGGAGCTCAACTTTTGATAGGCAAATGGATAATTGACCAATGGGTTAGGACCTTGGCTTGTTCCACAAGCAGAACTTAAAAGAAAAATACATATAAATAAGGTAAGTCTCACCATCATCTGTTCGCTTTTATAGGGTGCAAAAAGGATAACTAACTACAAAATAACGCTACAATCACTTAATTTATTGTTAATGAATACAAAACAGTTATTTTTTTTAACTTTGTACCATGAGCAACATTGACAATACCAGTTATCCCAAGGCCAAAATCAAAGTATTATTTCTAGAAAATATCAGTGATAAGGCGGTGCAGTATTTTAAAGGACAAGGATATACGGATGTTAAAAAAATATCGGGTGCTTTAAGTGAGGAAGAATTAATTAAAGCAATTAAGGATGTGCATATTTTAGGAATTCGTTCTAAAACATTTATTTCAAAAAAAGTATTAGATAGCGCAAAAAAATTACAAGCTATTGGTTGTTTTTGTATCGGCATTAATCAAGTGGATTTAAAAGCTTGTAAACAAAAAGGTATTGCGGTATTCAATGCGCCTTATAGTAATACAAGAAGTGTTGCTGAATTAGTTATTGGCGCATCTATTATGTTGATTCGAAAAATAGTAGATAAGAACAAAGCCGCACATGAAGGCATTTGGAATAAAGAAGCCAAGGGAAGTTTTGAGCTAAGAGGAAAGACAATGGGTTTAATTGGTTATGGAAATATTGGTACCCAAACAAGTATCATGGCAGAAGCCATGGGAATGAAAGTTAAGTTTTATGACACCGATGCAAAGTTGCCTTTAGGAAATGCTCAAGCGGTTAAATCTTTAAAAGATTTAGTGAGTAGTTCAGATATTATTTCCATTCATGTGCCTGAAACCAATCAAACTAAAAATTTAATTAGTGCTGAAGTAATTAAACAATTTAAGCAAGGTGCTATATTAATTAATTATGCTAGGGGAGAAGTAGTTGATTTAGATGCTTTAAGTAAAGCCATCAAGTCAAAAGCGTTATCTGGCGCTGCTATTGATGTGTATCCTTGGGAGCCAGAAAAAAACGGGGATCAATTTGAAACCCCTATGCAAGGGTTGTCCAATGTAATTTTAACACCACATATTGGTGGTAGTACGGAAGAAGCGCAGGAAAATATTGGTGAAGATGTAAGTATTAAATTATACCAATATTTAGAAAGAGGTGTTTCAAACGGATCACATAGTATTCCTTCGATTGGTTTACCACCTGTAGATGGCGCGCATCGTATTTTACATATTCATAACAATGTACCTGGTGTATTGAGTGCTATTAATACAGTAATGTCAAAGAATAAAATAAATATTGTTGGCCAATACTTGAAGACCAATGATGAAATTGGATATGTAGTTTTAGATGTGGATTCAAAATTATCTAAAACAGCTTTTGATTTATTGAAAGAAGTGAAACACACCATCAGAGCAAGAATGTTGTATTAGTATTTGTGTTCCAAATTAAAATTCAGATAACATCATTTTAATTTCATCCACATCCACACCCGTACTTTGTAAATTTTCATTCATGGATGCTACATTAAATTCCATTTTCGATGGCATGTATTTACGTGCAGAACTATGAATATCCACCACACCTGTTTGTTGTAAAATTTCATTGATATTATTAGCGCGCACACCACTTCCTGGCATGATTATAATACGTCCATTTGCTTGATCCACTAATTGTTTAATTAATAGTAGTGCATTGGCAACATTAGGCACTTGGCCACTTGTTAAAATACGATGACATCCTGTTTCTATAATATCTTCAAGCCCTTGTATTGGATCAACACACCTGTCAAAAGCACGATGAAAAGTAACTTGCATCGGTTTCGCTAAGGAAACTAATTCCGCAGTTCTGATTTTATCAATGCGCCCATCTGAATTTAATAATCCAATCACCACTCCTTTAAATCCTAATTCCTTTGCGACTATTACATCCTGTTTCATGATTTGAAATTCGGTATCCGTATACAAAAAGTCACCGCCTCTTGGTCTAATGATTGGAAAAACAGGTACAGTTTGTTGTTTTG
>CALLKA010000019.1 GCA_938008665.1 uncultured Bacteroidota bacterium | reverse complement strand
CGGATTGGTATCGTCAAAACGCAAATTAGTGGCACCTCCAAAACGAGTCGCTAATCCAAAGTTCAAGCATATACTTTTGGCATGGCCAATATGCAAATAACCATTAGGTTCAGGAGGAAATCTTGTCAAGATGGACTTGCATTTTCCTTCCGCTAAATCATTCGAGATGATTTCTTCAATAAAATTTAAACTTTTTTCTTCGCTCATGAGTCACAATCAATTCAAGCAAAGGTACAAAATAGGCGTCAAATACCTGCCTTAATTACAAAACAAACTACCCCCTATAGCCATAGAGCTTTTGCACTTCCTTTACAATCTTTTCAAGTTCTTGATCATCCCCACTAGGATCATATTGTTGCTTCAAACTACTTCCAAAAACAAAGGCGACTGCCTGCCAAACCCCCGCGCTCAAACCCCCTTTAAATTCTTTAATTAAATTATAACAATTGTTCCCCGTTTCGCGATTAATGAGCTTCATTAATACTTTACCCTGATACACTGACAAGTTGGTTACTTTATCCGCAAATTCTTTTTTTAATTCCTTTTCCCTTGATTTGATAATTTGCTTTCGCTTATTTTCATCTTTTACATTTGCCAGTTGCGCATTTACTTCACTAATCACTTTGCTTGCCGATTTTGCATACGGATAAGTCACATAGACAGCATTACGAAGCCTAGTCCAATCCTTCCAATACTTTCTCCAGTAATTAGTTTGCTTAGCTGAAACTTCAACCGTTGGTAGCCAAGATTGCGGGATCGTATCCCCTTCAGGTGTGATAAAAGCCTCCACACGTAATGTATCCGTAAATTGTTGTGCATAATTCACTACGGGAGCTACTCCCAAGAAGATGAACATGACAATATATTTATAGATTTGCTTCATTTTTTAATTAATACCCTTTATTCAAAGAGGTAACCTTATTTATTTAGATTTTAACTTTTTCAATCGAGCATAAGATGACATCATAAATCCTATGGTCATCACTATAATACCCAGCCATAAAATATTTATAAAAGGGAACTCATAAACTTTTAAAGTTATTAAATTAGTTAAAGAAGCAGATTCTTTTACCCCAATTTCCAATATCCCTTTCTTTTGGTCAACCACTTTATTAAAACTCAATACTAAGTTTTGCGCCTTCACGGTATCCAATTCTTGATTTAAAGTCATCCCTTCTAATAAGATGCCAGGATTGGCTTCATACTTTAATCCTTCTTTTGAGGTAACTGTCATTTTCAATACCAACTCATTGGTACCTTCGGCTGCATTAGGATTTGGATTTATTAAAACATTATCCAACTTAATATAGCCATTGCTATAAAAAATGGAATCACCAATCGAAATTTGATGTGGCTTAAAACTGGTCGTATCCTCCTCACTGTGATCTTGGAATGAAGTCACATAAACGAAAATGTCTTTATTCCAATAGTGCTTGGAAGATGGGTTTGCCGAAAACCCTTCCATCTTATTATTTTTCAATACATCTGGATATAATAAGAAACTATGATCCGATTTTTTCTCTTTAAAGTTTAATTCGAAAAAACGTTTGTCTAAGCCATCCAAGGTATCTCTTTGATAAGTGACCATATACTTGCCCATATCTGTTTCAACCCCTTCAAATAAAGTAATGTTTTCTCTGGGATTCCCCGTTGGATTGTTTTTCGCATTATCTTCTTTTAAAGGAGATATCCCTGTGGTATTCCAACTTAATACTGTTTTATTGGAAGAGGAGATTAATATACCTAACAATACCATCGTAAATCCAATATGTCCCACACTAGCAGCCGCAGATTTTAATTTACCTTTTAAAATATTGAACCAATAAAAAGTGTTTGCAACAATCCCGAATGTGGCTGACACCACACCCACATATAAAGCGCCCAAATAACCAATACCTTTTTCTTCATAAGCGATACCTATAAAATAAAAAATAACAGCGCTCAATATTGCAGTTACAATTAATGGCCATTTAATATTTTTGATAAGATTTTCCGCACTCGTTGCTTTGAATTTTAAATATTGTCCAATAGCAGTTAAAATTCCAATGATAATCGCAACAAAAATTTGTACTTGATTATGTGCGAATGCTGGATCCTCCGGTGGCGCAATTTTAGTACCAAATATTTTATTAAATACAGGAATGGAAGTAATGGCAATAATTACAACAGCAGATAAAAACAAAACCAAGGAACCCACCAACATCCAAAACTCACGACTGCTTATTTCATCTTCCTCCTGTGGCTCTTTTAAATCTTTTAATCTGAAAATAAATAATCCAAAATAAGGGATGACAAATATTAATAAATAGCCAAGTAATTGTGCATTCATGCCTAAATCAGTGAAAGCATGTACTGATGTATCTCCTAAAATACCACTGCGTGTTAAAAAGGTGGAATACAAAACCAATAAAAAGCTTAATCCAAAAAACAAATAGGTAGCTTTTAAACTCGTTCCTTTTTTTCGATATATTAAACAAGTATGAATTCCGGCAACTAATACCAACCAAGGAACCAAGGAAGCATTTTCCACTGGATCCCAAGCCCAATACCCTCCAAAGTTTAAACTCTCATATGCCCAAGCAGCGCCCATCATAATACCTAATCCAAATATCCCTGCTGAAAAAGTGGCCCATGGCAAAGCTGAATCCATCCAATTGTTTTCTTTTTTCATTAAGCCAGCAACTGCAAATGCAAATGGAATTGTGGTGGATGCAAAACCTAAAAATAATACCGGTGGATGTATCACCATCCAATAATTTTGCAAAGTGGTATTTAATCCAGTACCATCTTTTACAAATTGTAAGTAATCAGGACGTGATAAAATAGGCCAGGTCATTTCATGTCTTAATAATATAAATGGACTACTGCCTAATTTGAAATCAAAAATATACAAGCCAACAATCATGGTTGCCAAACATACCTGTACAAAGTTGATCACCATCATGACCCCATTTATATTCTTACCCCATTTTTTTGCCTTGGTCATTACAATTAATCCCAATACCGAATGCCAAAAACTCCATAATAAAAAACTACCTTCTTGGCCTTCCCAAAAACAACTTAACAAATATTGAAATGGCAAACTTGTATCACTATGTGAGTAGGCATATTTATATTCAAAAAGATGATTATAAATAAGATAAAACAAAACAAGGAAGCAGGAAACGATCGATATCGATTCGATAACAAATGCAATTTTCGCTAGTTTATTCCATTGGATTTCAGATTCAATCGTCTGCGAATAAAACGCTTTTGCAAAAGAAAAAGTAGCTACTAGTGCAGCTACAAAAGAAAGTATGGCTAAAAAATAGCCTATTTGTCCAGGAAGTAAATGCTCCCCAATAAATGTGGTGGTATTCATTAAAATATATAAAATGATTAATTTGTAATAGTAACTGGTGGCTCCTGCATTGCATTGGGATTGTCCTTGTACTTGGAAGGGCATTTCATTACAATCGAAGAACATTCAAAAACCTCCCCTTGTACCTTTCCTTTTAAAACCAACCGCTCTGACTTTTCCATATCAGTGGGCATGGTATTATGATATACCACGGCAATTTTTCCACCAAGGCTATCCTGTACATGAAATTTTAATAAATTAGGATCCTTTACTGGATCATAATCCACGGGTATTGACTTGTCCATTTTGACAATTAAATTCACGAACTTACCTTCCTTTTGCTTCGCCGATGCCACGGTCTCATAACTACTTAAATCTCCCGTATAGCTAATTAACACGACTATCGAAATAGCAATAAGAACCAATAAAACAACATGCATTTTCTTCATATTGCAAAGTTAACCAAACTGCGTTAAATTGCACCAAATTTTACACATCTCGAAACTACCCATTATGCGCGTATTTGACTATATCATTGTTTGTAAAAGCCCCGATTTTAAAAATGTAGATCGTATTAGCCAATTTATGCTTTTCATTTCGGTTATTTCCTTCTCCTACTCCATCTATTTAGGCTTATTTCCCAAACCTGCACTCATTTTTGCCATCATGACCTCCAGCATTAGTTGGTGGATTTTTTGTGTGTTTCAGCGAAAAAGAGGCAGTATGCCTTACTACCGATTGGGGTTATTATTTGCTTCCTGGGGATGGTTTTTACAACCCAATGGCTTAATTATCGCCGGCATTTTCCTAATCGCTGCCCTTTTTGAGCGCCAAGTAAAATTTCCATATGAAATAGCGGTCGACCCTGCCGGAATTGTAATCAATACCTTTCCCAAAAAGCATATTCCATGGGTCGCCATTCAAAACTTAATGATCAAGGATGATTATATCACCATTGATTTTAAGAATAATTCCTTGATTCAAAAGCAAATTAACGAGCCGGTTTCGGATGCAATTACCATTGAATTTAACAGCTTTTGTAAGGAGCAAATTCAGGCAAATAACCAATAAGCCTTTGTAAGCCCCTGTTTCTTACCCAATATTATTAACCCAAAAGCCTCCGATCTAATCGCTTATTAATACCTTTGCCTCATGTCAATAAACGCATCTCCCTTTTTATTATACTCTGATGGTGAAGGGCAAATTTTTGAAGATACAAGTTTGTATGTAGCAGGCAGGGCCGGATGGGATGCCTATCCTATTCCTGTCGAAGATTGGATTGAATTACCTAATGGCGGAAACTTATACGAACTACCAGGTCGTCGTGGCATTGGTATTGATGTGGAAACAGGTGAAATGCGACTTTGCGAACTTGGATGGGCTGTCGCTGCGTTTATTCCTCCAGCGCATACTGGTTTATACGTTGCTGCCTATGAGACCATGGAAGATGATGCGCCAACATTACCTTTATTTTGTTACACTGCTGTGGGTTGGTTAGATGGAAAAAATTATGTGCCTGCTGTACGAAT
>CALLKA010000018.1 GCA_938008665.1 uncultured Bacteroidota bacterium | reverse complement strand
CGTTCCTACAGAAACTTTAATGTTGTTTTCTTTAGCGATTGTTAAAGCTAAATCAATCATTGCTGGATCATAAGGTTCACTCATATCTGGGAAACGAGGTCCTAATTCATCAAAGTTTTTACCAATTAACGGATGAGCTGGGAATAAATTGATATGGTCATTTTGAATCATGATTTCACCAACCTCAAAGTCCGGATTTACACCACCCGAAGCATTGGAAACAAATAATTTTTCAATACCCAATAATTTCATTACACGCACTGGGAACGTTACTTGTTGCATCGAATAGCCTTCGTAAAAATGAAAGCGACCTTGCATGGCAACAACTCGCTTATCACCAATTGTTCCAAAAACCAAAGCTCCTTTATGACCTTGAACAGTCGAAACTGGAAAATTTGGTATTTCGTTATAGGGTATACTAAAATCGGCTTCTATCACACTAGATAGATTTCCCAACCCACTACCTAAAATGATAGCAGTATTTGCTTTTGTACTAATTTTTGACTGAATAAACCCTGCAGTTGCTTCCAACTGTTGCATTAATGGAGACATAAATTGGCCTTTATTGAGCCACAAATATAACAACAGTAAAGGACTCTAAGCCTTAATTGACTTAGTTTCTCCCTTTAAAACGGTATAGGCAATCACAGCACTAATGATCATAAATACTGCACCCATTAAAAAAGAAGCGCCTGGAAAATAAATTGGATTGCCTGGCTTAGTAAAATAGGCAAATAAACTGGTCATGATCAATGGCCCTGCAATGGAAGTCACACTCATGATACTTGTTAATGATCCCTGCAATTCACCCTGTTCATTTTTAGGCACATGGACAGAAATCAATGCCTGCAATGCTGGTCCAGAAATCCCTCCCAAACAATAGGGGATTAAAAATACAAACATCATCCATGAGCTACTTGCAAAAGCAAATAAGATTAAACCTAGTGCATATAAAGCAATACCAAAATAGACCGATTTCTCGTTGCCAATTTTTGGATTGATATAACGAATTAAAACGCCCTGTACCAAGCCTACTAAAAGCCCTACCATACCCAAAGAAAGGCCAATCATTTTAGGAGACCATTTGAATTTTTCCATATTGGCAAAACTCCAATTGCTTTGTACCGCATGGGATGCTAGATAAATAAATACCAAAGCAAAAATCAAACCTGAAACTGCTGGATATTTTTTGTCTCATGATTTGCCCATACTTCTGAAGCTAACAACTGCAGCCCCGGATCATCAACTAAGGCAAGCAAAGGAAAGGGTGGGATCACCTCACTGGACTCCAGCAATGCCAGCTTAATTCTTTCAAGATCCTGATCGTAATCACCCCAATCACAGATGAGTAATTTGGTATTTACGTATGCGCCGAACAAAAATGGAAAATCTGGTGCCACTTTTAAACATCTGGAGTAAACCTCAATTGCCTCAGAATATCGCCTCAAAGAACGGAGAAGACTTCCCTTAAGATACAAAGCTTCGGGGTTTGAAGCATCTACAGATAGCGCTTTATCAAAAGCATTTAAAGCCGCAGCCAAGTCACCCTTATTTCTTAATAGCCGCCCCCCACCAATCCATGCTGGAGCATATGTAGGGTCAATATCAATAACGCCCTCATATTCCTGAAGTGCTTTGCTGTAATCACCTAAATATTCATGCAACTTAGCTAAATTAAAAAATAACTCGGGAATTGATTCATTTATATTTTTTGCAAGATTGAATTGTTCAATCGCCCTATGAAAGAAACCTAATTTTGCCAATGACTGGCCGTGCTTAAAATACAACTCAAAGGTCTTAAAGCCTAAGCTAGCAGCTTTTTCGAAAGAGATGACGGCCTTCTCATCATCATCGCGGCTTAAATAAATGCCACCCAACTCATAATGTACTGCAGGGGCACAATCAGAAGAAGATGCGGCTTTTTCCAGCAATTTGATAGCGCCCTGTAGATCGCCATCATTACCAATAATGTAGGCGAGTAATTCATTTGCCCTGGGATTGCTCGGATACCCGTGAAGTATTGTTCCTAAAACTGTTTTTGCTAAGGCATAGTTTTGCTGGCGAAAATATTGCTCAGCCAGCTTTAAGAGTTCCGGCAGCTGATTTTTCGACATAAAACTACTTCA
>CALLKA010000017.1 GCA_938008665.1 uncultured Bacteroidota bacterium | reverse complement strand
AGGGTCCCGATGCAATCGGGACCCTTTTTGGTATAAAAATTTTTACAAAACTCCATTTAAAATAAATCCATTCCTTTTGCAAAATAAGTTAAGGTGCCTGGAAGGGCTAACCAGAAAAATTCTCTTTTAAAAATGATTAATGCAACCAAGATGATTAACCAAACAGAGAAATAGATCCAATATTTTTTGGTATTTTTTTGCGCTTCCATACTTATTTTATTTTTTGTGTTATTGTTATGTTTTGCAAATATACAAAAATTCTTAAATGAAATTATATGTGAATTGCAATAGGGTGATCCATGTTTAAAGTTCTGGGGTATAGGTGTATTTAAGATCCACTTTCCAGCCTTCTTTGGTTTGTATCACTTTTAATTTATGCACCACTTTTTCAAAGGAATTTTGATAATTGATCACAGAGTTTGAACTATCAATAGCGCTAATTTCGTTGATCTGGATGGAAGCTTGTCTAAGTTGTTGCCTGCCTTCCTTGTCAAGTGCGTAATAGTTTTTAGTAATTTCTTCAAAATGACCTTGGTTACTGCTATCGGAAATAAGATAAAATTTTGCTTTCTTAAATTCACCTTGCAAACAGCTCTCAATAAAATAGCGACCGCCATCCAAGGGGCTGCTTGCTATTTCAAAATCTGGTTGTTGCTGGCAACTCAATAGGCATAAACTAGCAAAAAGTAAGGTGAACAGCTTTTTAGTCATATCCAAAGGTAAGTCAATTATAGAAAATTTAAGGGTGGATTAACTTGTTTAATTGGCATCTTGAGGGGTTTATATTAATTTTGAATATAATAAAAGAAGGAAGCGTATGAAAAAAATATTTTTGTTAGCCGCTGTGTTTTTTGTACTACAATCATTTGCCCAGCAAAAGCATCCCTCATTTATGCAACAAGGCAATATTTATGAAGTCAATATTCGTCAATATACACCTGAAGGAACATTTAATGCATTTGCAAAGCATATCCCAAGATTAAAAAAGATGGGGGTGCAAACACTTTGGTTAATGCCTATTCAGCCTATTTCTATTTTTGGGCGCAAAGGCACTTTGGGTTCCTATTATGCTGTTGCAGATTACACATCAGTGAATCCGGAATTTGGAACAATGAATGATTTTAATAATTTGATCAAGCAAGCGCATACATTAGGGATGAAAGTGATCATTGATTATGTACCTAATCATAGCGGTGCCGATCATCCATGGCTAAATACCCATCCTGATTTTTATGAAAAAGATAGTACGGGCAAGCCCACTTTTACTGCTGACTGGTCTGACACACGTGAATTGAATTTTGAAAATAGGGAGATGCAGGATAGCATGATCAACACCATGAAGTTTTGGGTGAATAAAACAAAAATTGATGGCTTCAGGGTAGATGTTGCTTGGGGTGTCCCCAACACTTTTTGGACTAGATGCTTAACCGATTTAAAATCAATCAGGCCTTTATTCTTTTTAGCTGAAGCAGATGATGCAGCATTACACAATGCAGGTTTCGATGCAACTTATACTTGGAGGGAATATAATGTGGTCAAGGAAGTGGCTGCTGGCAAGAAAGACGTCACCTATCTAGATACTATTTTTAATACGATTGATACCAGCTTTATGAAAGGAGCTTGGCGATTATATTTTACAAGTAATCATGATGAGAATTCATGGAACAAAGCGGACTATGTAACGATGCCAGGAATCGTACACGCACCCTTTGCTGTATTATCACTTACTTATAATCGCACCATGCCACTTATTTATAGTGGGCAGGAGGAACCCGTGTTAAGGGCAATTCAATTTTTTGAAAAGGATCCTATTCAATTTAATAAATACCAACGCGCACCATTTTATACCGCTTTATTACAATTAAGAAATACCAATAAGGCATTTGGGGAACAGGCGCAATTTAAAAGGTTGGCTGTAAATAACCCCAAAGCAGTTATGGCTTACCAACGTGTATTTGAAAATGACAAAGTAGTGGTCGTTTTAAATTTATCCAATAAGGATCAAGTTGTTGATTTAGATTTAAATTTAAATGGACAGTCGCATAGTTATAAAGAACTTTTTTCGGGTAAAAGTTTTAACAAAATTAAACAACTCACATTACCAGCATGGGGCTATCAGGTTTTTGTAAAAATGAATTAAGCACTTAATTGATTAAAATAAACTTATGACTAAAAAGGAATTAGTAGAACAGATAAAATTAAAAAATTCTTATTTGTGTGTAGGCTTAGATACGGATATTGAAAAATTACCTGCAGGGTTACCTAAAAATGAAAAGGGCATCATTGCTTTTAACAAAGCCATTATAGACGCAACTGCCCCTTATTGTGTTGGATATAAAATTAATACTGCCTTTTATGAATCACAGGGGGTGAAGGGGTGGGAAGCCATGGAGGAAAGCTTGGCACATATTCCAAAAACCCATTTCACTATTGCTGATGCCAAAAGAGGAGATATTGGAAATACCTCTGCACAATATGCAAAAACATTTTTTGAAGTTTTACCTTTTGATGCAATTACGGTAGCGCCTTATATGGGTCGGGATAGTGTGGATCCTTTTTTAGCATACACCCATAAGTTTACCATTGTTTTGGGATTAACCTCGAACGCCGGAAGTCAAAATTTTCAACAACAAAAATTAGCCAACGGACAATTTTTATATGAATCAGTTTTGGAGCAAGTATCCAGCTGGGGCACACCTGAGCAAATGATGTTTGTGGTGGGTGCAACAAAGGCTTCTGATTTAGAAAGCATCAGAAAAATAATTCCAAACCATTTTTTACTCGTGCCAGGTGTTGGCGCGCAAGGCGGTAGTTTGGCTGATGTGACAAAATTTGGAATCAATGACTCGGTGGGTTTGCTTGTCAATGCAAGTAGAGCTGTAATTTTTGCAAGCAATGAAAATGATTTTGCTGAAAAATCAGCCATTGCCGCTCATCAATATGCCACCGAAATGAAGACCTTATTAACTGCGCTATAGTTAGTTTAAATTAACTTTACAATACAGAATCACTAAGTAAATTATTTATCATGGCAGTCCGCGCCGATTTATTTGAATCACCAGATTATTTGCAATTGGATGAGTTGTTAAATGAAGAACAACGCATGGTCAGAAAGGCCGTTCGTGATTATGTAAAAAAAGAAATTTCACCCATCATTGAGGACTATGCGCAACGTGCCGAGTTTCCTGTACAAATTGTAAAACAATTAGGTGCGCTTGGCTGTTTTGGTCCAACCATTCCAACAGAATATGGTGGCGGTGGATTGGATTATATCAGTTATGGTTTAATGATGCAAGAATTAGAAAGAGGAGATAGTGGGGTGCGAAGTGTGGCAAGTGTGCAAGGCTCCTTAGTGATGTATCCCATTTTTGCATTTGGAGATGAAGCCCAAAAGAAAAAATATTTACCAAAGTTGGCGACCGGGGAATGGTTGGGCTGCTTTGGATTAACAGAACCGGATCATGGCTCTGACCCATTAAGTATGATTACCAATATTAAAGAAGAGGGGGATCATGTGATTTTGAATGGTGCAAAGATGTGGATTAGCAATTCACCACTTGCAGATATTGCTGTGGTGTGGGCTAAGGATGAACAAGGTGAAATTGTGGGATTGATTGTGGAGCGTGGCATGGCTGGTTTTACCACACCCACCATTCATGACAAATGGAGTTTGCGCGCGAGTGCAACAGGGGAGTTGGTTTTTGATCAGGTGCGTGTGCCGAAACAAAATATACTTCCGAATATCAAAGGTTTAAAAGGGCCATTAAGTTGTTTAAGTAAAGCACGCTATGGTATTGCTTGGGGTGCGTTAGGTGCTGCGATGGATTGTTATTATACCGCTCTAAAGTATAGTCAGGAACGAATTCAATTTGGTAAACCCATTGGGGCTTTTCAGTTGCAGCAAAAAAAATTAGCCGAAATGATCACGGAAATCACCAAGGCCCAACTCATGGTTTGGCGCATCGGGGTATTAATGAATGAAGGTCGTGCAACACCGCAACAAATAAGTATGGCCAAGCGAAACAGTTGTGAGATGGCAGTGAATATTGTTCGTGATGCAAGACAGCTTTTAGGCGGCATGGGTATTACGGGTGAATTTTCCATTATGCGACATATGATGAATTTGGAAAGTGTGATTACATACGAGGGGACACATGATATTCATTTATTAATAACAGGAATGGATATCACAGGGTTTAATGCTTTTAAATAAATTATAAAAAATAAAAATGGCGGCAGAGAAGATTTTTTTAATTGGGTTGATGGGTTCCGGAAAATCGCATTGGTCAAAAAAAATGTCCAAGTGGATAAAGTCAGCAGGGTATGATTTGGATGCATTGATTGAAATGAATGAGGAAAAAACAATTGCAGAATTATTTGCGGAAGATGGGGAGGAGTATTTTAGAAAAACAGAGACGAAACTATTAAAGTGGTTCAAGGAAAAGAAAAAGTATGTTTTAGCAACAGGTGGTGGTACACCCTGTTTTAATGAAAATATGCAGTGGATGAAAAAAGAGGGTATCGTTATTTGGTTGGATGAATCCGTGGATGTTTTGGTGCAAAGATTGATTAAGGAAAAAGAACATCGTCCATTGATTGCAAAATTAAATGAAAAGCAAATTGCTACATTTTTAGAAGAGCAATTAGTAAATCGGTTTTCGTTTTATCAACAAGCAAATTATCGGGTAACCTCAGACCAAATCACTGAATCGGAATTGAAAAAAATAATACTAAAACATGCATCGTAAAATATTGATTTTGGGATTAAGTTTTGCAGCCTTGTCTGTTATTTTAGGGGCATTTGGCGCGCATGCTTTAAAGTCGATGGTGCAGGAGGACAAATTACAAATATTTGAAACAGGGGTTAGGTATCAATTCATGCATGCAATAGCATTGATTACTTTAGCTATTTATTGCCAACAACAACATCTTAGCATTCTGGAGCAAAAATGGATTGGATGGGCGGCTCATTTTTTTATTGCCGGTACTTTATTTTTTAGCGGATCCCTGTACTTTTTGACTTTGCTTTCTGCTACAAATCATTCATTGATTCGTTTTATTGGTCCCATCACACCTTTAGGCGGTTTGTGTTTTATACTAGGTTGGTACTTTTGGTTGCGGGTCGTTTATCTTAAAAAAGTGGATAAGTAGGCAGGGCTATTTCCAATTTTACACATTTTTTCAAATTCCTTTTTCGTCCTATTCAGATAACTTATATTTGTTATCATGGCAAATACGCTTAAAAGCAAAAAAGAACCCAACGTTAATTCTCCCATCTTAAATCCAGACAAGGAGGCCTCCGTCACTGTTACAGAAGTGGTAAAGGATGAGCGCACTTCGAAAATAGCGGGCGCCATTTCTATGCTTATTGCCCTATTTTTATTTGTGGCATTTACTTCGTTTTTATTTACTTGGCAAGAGGACCAAGATATGGTTCAATTATGGCGTACGCAATTATTTTCAACGAATGATGTCAAGGTCAATAATTTATTAGGGTATCTAGGCGCTTTTATTGCCTATCAAATGATGTTTAATGGTTTTGGTGTAGCTGCCTATTTATTTTGCACTTTCTTTTTTGTATTGGGCGTCAACTTGTTTTTTACAAAACCAATTTTTAGTTTATGGCGAAATGTGCGCTATGTAATCATTGGCTTATTGGTTTTAAGTACCTGTTTTGCTTTTGTATCTGCGCAAGCTGCATTTTCATGGGGTGGCGCTTTGGGAGAATATAGTAGTAATTGGTTAATTAAGTGGGTGGGTAGTTTTGGTACAGGCGCCATTTTATTCGTTGCTGGATTTAGTTATTTTATTTGGCGTTTTAATCCAAGCTTTAATGTGCCTAATTTAAGTTTTTTACTACCTAAGAAAAAAGAGGAAGTATTTATTAGTGAAGACAACGAAGAAGCGGTAAAACAAGAATGGGATTTAAATCAAGCAACCAACTTGCAAAATGCCGGTGGGAATAAGTTAAAGGAAAATAAAGATGCAGATGGCAATTTGATACCTACAGATATAGCGGATGGGGGAAAACTTTTCATTGATGAATTATCCTTAGAAGAAGAAGAAAATACCAACATCGCTGAATTAGAACCTACTTTAATTGAAGAGGAAGAAGTTCCGGAAGTGGCGCCCATTGTTGATGTAGTTCCCACAAAAAAGAATATTTCGAATTTTGATGGAGAGTTATTGGAGGATTTGGATTTAGAAATAAAAGAAGGTGCAGAAGAAGCAGTCATTCCTGCAGCAGCTATTGGTAGTTTAGCGACCAAGTATGATGCAACCCTTGATTTAAAAAATTATAAGTATCCTAATATTAATTTATTAGAGACGCATGGTAGTGAAAAAATTGTACAGGATCCAGAAGAATTGGAAACGCACAAAAATCAAATTATTGCTACTTTAAAAAATTACGATATTTCAATTCAACGTATTGCTGCTACGGTAGGACCTACAGTTACTTTATATGAAATTGTACCTGCACCTGGTGTTCGTATTAGCCGTATTAAAAATTTAGAGGATGATATTGCATTAAGTTTAGCTGCATTAGGTATTCGTATTATTGCACCTATTCCTGGCAAAGGCACCATTGGTATTGAAGTGCCCAATATTCGGAAGTCCGTGGTGAGCATGAAAACATTATTGGCGAGTGAGAAATTCCAAACCAGTCAATACTCGCTTCCGATAGCGATTGGTAAAAAAATTGACAATGAAAATTTCATTGTGGATTTAGCAAGCATGCCGCACTTATTAATGGCAGGGGCAACTGGTCAAGGTAAGTCGGTGGGTTTAAATGCAATTTTAGTTTCTCTATTATATAAGAAACACCCTTCGCAATTAAAGTTTGTGTTGGTGGATCCTAAGAAAGTGGAATTAAGTTTGTACCGCGTCATTGAAAAACATTTTTTAGCAAAACTACCTGGGGAGGAAGATGCAATTATCACTGATACCAAAAAAGTAATCAGTACTTTAAATGCATTGTGTATTGAAATGGATAATCGGTATGATTTATTAAAAGAAGCAGGTTGTAGAAATATCAAAGAGTATAACGAGAAGTTCACTGCACGAAAATTAAATCCTGAAAAAGGGCATCAATATTTACCGTTCATTGTATTGGTTGTGGATGAATTTGCTGATTTAATTATGACTGCGGGCAAGGAAGTAGAAATGCCGATTGCACGTTTGGCGCAGTTAGCACGTGCGGTGGGAATACATTTAATTATCGCGACACAACGACCTTCTGTAAATATTATTACAGGTACCATTAAAGCGAATTTCCCGGCGCGTATTGCATTTAAAGTATCCAGTAAAATTGATAGCCGTACTATCTTAGATGCGGGTGGTGCAGAGCAGTTAATTGGTAAAGGTGATATGCTGGTCAGTTACAATGGAGAAATTACACGTTTACAGTGCGCATTTGTGGATACCCCAGAAGTGGACCGCGTATGTAATTTCATTGCAGAACAAAAAGGATATCCGCAGGCCTTCTTATTACCTGAATATACCGATGAGAAAGATACGGATGCAAGTGGTTTTGATGCTGGTGATAGGGACCCTTTATTTGAGGATGCAGCTAAATTAATTGTGAATGCACAAATGGGATCTACTTCCTTAATACAACGCCGTATGAAACTAGGTTATAATAGGGCAGGGCGCTTAATGGATCAATTGGAGTCGGCAGGTATCGTTGGGCCAAGCCAAGGCAGCAAGCCAAGGGAAGTGCTTTATAAAACGGATACTGAGCTATATGATTTTCTACAAAACCTATAACGCAATAAAATAACCCCTTAAAATTGGACCTATACCCGTTGGATTGTTCATTAAACAACAATTGACTATTTTTGTCCAACGGATAACTTTTAATATAAAAGCTTAAAATCAACCAAATGCTGCAACTGAGATATTTATTTATATTATTTATAGCCCTTATTTCGTTTCCAGCTTTGGCCCAAAAGGACCCACAAGCAAAGGTCATCCTTGACCAATTAGGGCAAAAAGTGAAGCAGTCCAAAGGCATAATGGTTAATATTCAACTTACCACTAAAAATAACAAGGGGAAGTCCATGGGGGCTAAGTCCATCAATCTGAAGATGAAAGGGGACAAATACCTTTTACATGAGGGTAAAATGGAAATTCTTTGTGATGGATTGAATATCTATAATTTTGATGGGGTAAACTCCATATCTAAGTCAGCCATGGGGGAGTCTGATCAAACCCTAAGTCCACAAAAATTATTATCAGGTAGCTATGATAAGGACTTCAATTTCAGCTTGTTAAGTCAAAATGTAAATAAGGCAACTATTGAATTATACCCCATTGATAAAAGAAAGAGTTTTCAAAAAGTGACCTTGATTATAGATAAGCTTAAATCGGCTTTATCTAATGCCTCCATCTTAGATAAAAGTAACAATATCACCGATGTTAAGGTCCTTTCTATCAGTTACACCGCCCTGTTAGCAGATAACCTATTCATTTTCAATCGCGCTAAATATCCAAAAAACGTTGAAATTTTTGATTGATTTACGCCTTTTCCACGTATCTTCGCAGCCGAAATAAAAAAATAAAATCGTAGTTAATCGTTAACTACAAAAAAAGAAGTTTTACAATGGCTACATTAACAAAAGAAAAAAAAGCAGGCATTTTTGCTGAATTTGGCGGAAAAGC
The DNA here is from genome assembly GCA_938008665.1 of uncultured Bacteroidota bacterium. GTDB lineage: Bacteria > Bacteroidota > Bacteroidia > Chitinophagales > Chitinophagaceae > Sediminibacterium. The sequence goes on along the minus strand of CALLKA010000017.1, from coordinate 1,110 downwards.
AACAAACACTGGTTCAATTGAAGGACAAGTTGCCTTATTAACTGAACGTATTGCACACATCTCCGGACATTTAAAAGTGAACCACAAAGATCATTCAACTCAAAGAGGGTTAATGCAATTAGTGGGTCAGCGTAAGCGTTTGTTAGTTTATTTGCAAAAACATAACCTTACTGGTTACCGCGCACTAATTGAAAAATTAGGCTTAAGAAAATAATTCAAAACAATCTTATAATAGCTGTCCCAACTGTCAAACACGGTTGGGATTAGTTGTTTATATACGATCGTTTCTTACAAGAAAAGATTTAAAAAAAATTAACATGTTATCACAACCTAAATCAGTTAAATTCGAAATTAATCCTGGCCAGGAGGTATTTATCGAAACTGGAAAATTAGCCCGTCAAGCAGACGGAGCAGTAACCGTAAGACAAGGCAACTGTATTTTATTAGCAACTGTTGTTGCTAATAAGGATCCTAAGGATGGTCAAGACTTTTTTCCTTTAAGTGTGGACTACCAAGAAAAATTCGCATCTGCAGGTCGTATCCCTGGATCCTTCTTTAAAAGAGAAGCGCGCTTAAATGATTACGAAATTTTAACAAGTCGTTTAATTGATCGTGCATTACGTCCTTTATTTCCAGAAGATTATTTGTGCGATGTGCAAGTATTGATTTCCTTGATTTCAAGTGATGAAAATGTAATGCCTGATTCATTGGCTTGTTTGGCTGCATCTGCTGCATTGGCTGTTTCTAATATTCCAATTAAGGAAATTATTTCAGAAGTGCGTATCGGACGTATTAAAGGGGAATTTATTATCAACCCTTCTAAAGCACAATTAGCTATTTCTGATTTTGAATTTTTAATTGCTGCAACTGATAAGAATTTAATGATGGTAGAAGGGGAAGCGAAAGAATGTTCTGAAGAAGAATTAGTACAATGTTTAGAAATGGCTCATGAAGCGATACGTAAACAAATTAAAGCACAAGCAGAATTAAGAAAAGTAGTTGGCATTACTGAAGTTCGTGATTATAAGAAACCAGAACAAGACGAAGCGATCAAAGAAAAAGTATACGCTTTTGCAAAAGCAAAAGTAGATGCTATCGCTAGATTGGGTT
>CALLKA010000016.1 GCA_938008665.1 uncultured Bacteroidota bacterium | reverse complement strand
CTTGAGCGCCTGTAGCACCGCTAAAACCACTTAATCCACTTGCACCTATAGCTCCGCTAAAGCCTGAAAAACCACTTATGCCTGAAGCTCCTTCAGCACCGCTATAACCGCTATATCCACTAAAGCCACTCGCACCATTAGCGCCACTAAACCCTGATATACCTGATGCGCCATTGATACCGCTATAACCTGATAGTCCTTGTTCACCGCTATAGCCACTATAACCTGAATAGCCCGATAAACCTTGTGCGCCAATTTGACCTGAAAAGCCACTATAACCACTAATACCTTGCTCACCACTATAGCCTGAAAACCCACTAATACCTGAAGCACCATTAGCACCGCTGAAACCACTAATACCTGATGCGCCATCTTGGCCACTAAAGCCACTTAAACCTTGTTCGCCACTATAACCACTATAACCGCTATAGCCACTTAAACCTTGAATGCCTTGTTGGCCACTATAACCGCTAATACCGCTTGCACCTTGAGCGCCACTAAATCCGCTATAGCCACTAAAGCCACTATAGCCGCTAAAGCCTGACACACCATTCACTAAAGCAAATATTAAATTATTGCCATTAGAAAAACCTGAAGTGCCTGTGCCTGCACTTGAAACTAAAGTAACAGGATATTCCCAATAAGCAGTAGAAGTGCCTGGATTATAATGAATAGGTGTGCCACTAATTTCCCAAGTTTGAGAATTAGCACTTGAAGTTTTATCTTGAATAACAAATTGTTCGGTTTGTGTTAATAATGCTAAATAAATATCAATATCATCATTATTTTTATCAAGATGCGAAACATTAATTGCAGTCGCACTTATTTGAGTTGCATTATTCCAAGATAAATAACCATTGCCTGGATAGCCTGAAGTTGCAGTTGTATTAGCATCATATTCAAAAAAGCTTGATGATGAGCCTGGTGTTCCGCTAAATCCGCTATAACCTGAATAACCTGATGCACCACTAAACCCTGATAAACCTGAAGCACCGACTTGACCGCTAAAGCCACTAAAACCACTTAAGCCTGACAAGCCTACTTCACCTGAATAGCCACTAAAGCCTGATAAGCCTGAAGCACCATCTTGGCCTGAATAACCACTTAAACCATTGATACCGCTAAAGCCACTATAGCCTGATGCACCTGATTCGCCTGAATAACCACTAAAGCCACTTATGCCTTGTGGGCCTATAGCGCCTGAATAACCACTAAAGCCACTAATGCCTGAAGCGCCAACCTCGCCGCTAAATCCGCTAAAACCTGATATACCACTTGCGCCATTTTGACCTGAATATCCGCTTAATCCATTAATACCTGAATAACCGCTGAAGCCTGATTCGCCGCTCCAACCGCTAATTCCTGAAAAGCCTGATGCGCCATTTTGACCTGATATACCGCTAAATCCTGAATAACCACTTATGCCGCTATCACCTGAATAACCGCTAATACCACTAGCGCCTGATGTGCCACTAAAGCCGCTTATACCACTTGCACCTGAATAACCTGATATACCTGACCAACCGCTTATGCCACTTGCACCGCTATAGCCTGATATACCTGAAAAACCTGAATAGCCACTTGTGCCACTAAAACCGCTAGTGCCAACACCACTAAAACCTGAATAGCCTGAATAACCTGAATAGCCTGAAAATCCTGAAGCGCCTTGCACTCCACGATCAATTGTAATTTCAGTTGTAGAAGTAGGCGTTACTTCTACTGTTATATTGTTGCTATCAACAACATCAATAGAATAATTAGCCATATTAGTTCACCACGCCATCTGATCTTACTAGGAATAATAAGAAGATAATCATATCTTGAGCGGGAGTTGATCCTGAAGCTGGGAATGAAATTTTAATGCGACCTGAAAAGCCTACACAGTTTTGAGCATTAATATCTAATTGTGGATCAGTAGAAATAACTGACCATGTAGATTCATCTATTTCTAAAGTAAATGTGCCTGCGGCATTAACGCGATTAGATATAGTTAATGAAACAGGGGATGGTGGTGGAGTGTAATCAGCAATATCAAAAGTAAGTCCATAACGACTATCTCGAATATTAGATAATTGCCTACGGATAATAGATGCATCAATAGTTGCGCCTGTAAGATTAACAGGTGCGCCATTGCTATTAAATGCTAAATTCCAAAAAGTTTTTTGATTATAAACAAGTTCGCCTGCAATGATCTCATTGTCAAAGCCTGATACTTGTTGAAGTGTATTTTTATTAAAGATAGCCATATTTTCCTCACTAGGTTAATGACGCAAGCATCTTACTGACGCAATGCGATGGTCTTATCTTATTGCCAATTTTGTGTATTTAAAACTTCTATTAATGCTTCAACATCTTTAACTGCATTAATATCAGTTTCAAGTCTATTTGATTCTGCAATTATAGCATTTCTTTTATCTTGAATGTCTGTAGGAATATCAATATTTCTTTCTAATTTACGAATGACATACCAATCAGATTGTGCTAAAAGTTTATTTGCAGTATCTTTAATTTGTGCGATAAAATTTGATTTAAGACCACGAGTAATTGATCCATCTTCTTCATTTTTATCATCTAAAGCTTTAGGTAAGTTAGCATCCCAATAAAAGCGATTATCAAAAATTTCAGGATCAGGCACTTCTACAATACCAATCGCTTCTTTTTCTTCTGCGGTTGAAAGATTTAAAAAATTAGCTGGATATTGATTTCCATCTTTATCTGTAAAAGCTACACCTTG
>CALLKA010000015.1 GCA_938008665.1 uncultured Bacteroidota bacterium | reverse complement strand
GCTAGCGTTCATCCTGAGCCAGGATCAAACTCTCCATTGTAAATGTTGTTTGATCTGACTATCAATCTCAAATAAATCGAAAATGACGTCTGATTTAATTTTTTTGATGCTGTAACCTTTACCTGTATTTTTCAATTATACAGTTACTGTTATTTCCAAACTTTCAAAGATCTTTTGTGTTTATTTTGCGCGCTATTATTCGTAGCGGGGTGCAAAGGTATACACATTTATGTAGATAGCCAAACTTTGTGTGAAATAATTATTAATTATTTTTCAATTAGTTAGGCCACATAATTTCGAAGAACTAACCTCTTTTTTTGAAGAGGGACGGCAAAGATACAGCTGATATTTATATCCACCAAGTATTGGAGGGTTTATTTTAAAGTTATTTCAACTTTATTCAGTGCATAATTTCCGCTTCAGAGAACAATCCGCAGCAATGATTTATCGCTTGCGGGCGGCAAAGATAGGGAGTGAATACTACTGACCAAATATATTGTATACTATTTTTAAATTTATTTCGTTCAATGCCCTCAAAATGTGTCGATTATGGAACAAAAGTCAATAATAGCAGGGGTTTAGCTAATCCCCTATTTTCTTTAAATAATTGGGGTATTCTATGGCAGATAAATACAATCCATGGGCTGGCGTAGAAAAATCGACCCTTTGATCATTTTTTGAGGCTATAATCTCGTGCCACTGCTCCATTGATATGGCACCTCGCCCCACCTGAAGCATGGTGCCCACCAAACCTCGGATCATGCCTCTTAAAAAACGATTTGAATCAATATGAAATGAAAATCCTTGAGCGTGAATGCTCCAAAAAGCCTTTGTTATATGACATTCAAAGGTATTCACTGTGGTATTTTTTTTAGAAAAGCTTTCGAAATTGGTATAGTCTAATAAGGCATTGGCCGCTTCATTTAATAATTGATGATTGACAGAAAAGGGATAAAACCAGGATCTGCCTTCTAAAAAAGGATCTTTAAACGTATGAAGCTTATATATATAAGAGCGCTTAACTGCATCAAAGCGTGCATGCGCCTCCCCTGGTACACTATATATTCCCTTAATCACTATGGAATGAGGCAAGATGGCATTTAAATTATAAATATGTTTATCCAATATTTCCAGCGCAGTATCAAAATGGAAGAAGTTTTGCAAGGCATGTACACCTGCATCGGTACGTGAAGCTCCAGATAAAGTAATGGGAGCTCTATATAAGGTTGCCAAGGCCTGTTCAACCGCCCCTTGAATGGTTTGTTGATTTATTTGAATCTGAAATCCACCAAAATCTGCACCATCATAAGCAACTTCAATAAAATACCGTTTCATTCCTTTCGCAATTTGACCACTAAACTACTTATTTTTTAGTTAGCTCCATTTTTAACAATTGAATCACCAAAACTTTAATAAGTTAGCGTCCATATTTACACATTGTTTGATCCAGAAAAAAAATACATGAAAAAATCGCTATTAAAATTATGTTGGGTTTTGTATTTCATTTTTCAAATGACAATTACTGCGAAAGCGCAGGAAGAAATGAATGAGAATGTAATTGAAGATACCAGTTGGAAAACAAATTATCGCAGCTTTGCCACGAAAGAAAATGATTTAATTCACACTAAGTTAATCGCCAACTTTGATTATGCCCAATCACAATTAAACGGGGAAGTATGGTTACAATTGCGGCCGCATTTTTATGCAACTGCAAAATTAATATTGGATGCAAAAGGCATGGATATTCATCAGGTAAGTATTGTAAAAAACGAAACTAAAAATACATTAAAGTACAACTACGATGGAAAAATAATTAGTATTGATTTAGATAAAACATACACTGCAAATGAAAACTACACTGTATACATTAAATATACAGCCAAACCCAATGAATACAAGGCCAAAGGAAGTAGTGCCATCACTGATGCCAAAGGATTGTATTTTATAAATCCATTAGGTAAAGAAAAAAACAAACCCACGCAAATTTGGACCCAAGGGGAAACCGAAGGCACTTCAGTTTGGATGCCCATTATTGACAAGCCCAATCAAAAATGTACCCAGGAATTTTATTTAAATGTGCCAAGTAAATTTGTTTCACTTTCCAATGGGTTATTAATAAAACAAGTTGATAATAAAAATGGAACCAGGTTAGATGTTTGGAAAATGGACCTCCCCCATTCTCCCTATTTATTTTTTATTGGTATTGGCGATTATGCAGTAGTGAAACAAGAGGCTGTTACCACAAGTAATAAAAAGAAAATTGAATTAAGTTACTATATCGAAAAGGAATACGAAAGGGTAGCAACGAAAATTTATGGCAAAACCCCACAAATGATTGCGTTGTTTGAAAAAATATTAGGGGTTCCATTCCCATGGGCAAAGTATGCACAAATAAGTGGCCGCGATTATGTGAGTGGTGCCATGGAAAATACCACTGCAACCATACATAGCGATGCAGTGCAACAGGATGCAAGGGAACTTGTGGATGAAAATATATGGGAGAGCACTATCGCACACGAACTTTTTCACCAATGGTTTGGAGATTTAGTAACTGCTGAGAGCTGGAGCAATTTAACCGTAAATGAAAGCTTTGCTGATTATAGCCAAACCATATGGTTGGAAAACAGCATGGGGAAAGATGCCGGGGATTATGAAAACTACAAAGGGATGAGTGGCTATTTAAGCAGCCCAACGGATGCTGAAAAAAACCTAGTCCGTTTTTATTATAATGACCGTGAGGATATGTTTGATTTGGTGAGTTATCAAAAAGGAGGACGCATTTTACATATGCTTAGGCATTTTGTGGGTGATGAAGCATTTTACAAGTCACTCAATAAATATTTAACCGACAATAAATTTTCTAACGGATCGGCGATTAAATTGAAATTGGCATTTGAGTCCGTTACAGGCAAGGACTTGAACTGGTTTTTTAACCAATGGTATTTTGGTAACGGCCATCCTTATGTTAGGATTACCCAACAATATGATGCCAACAAAAAGCAGGTATTGGTTAAGTTAGCGCAAACACAGTTACAAAATAAAATATTTGAGCTACCCGTTGGTATTGATATATATGTCAATGGGCAAAGAAATCATTACGAAGTATGGGTAAAAAATAAAGTGGATAGTTTTTATTTCCCGGCGGCAAGCGAACCAGATAATGTGAATGTAGATAATGATAAAATATTATTATGGGAGAAAAATGACAGCAAACCCTTAAAGCAATTTATATATCAATTCTATCATGCGCGTAATTTTTTAGATCGCTATGAGGCATTAAATGAAGTAAGCCAAAATTTGAAAAGTGCCGAAGCGAAACAACTCATTCAAGATGCCATGAAGGATCCTTTTTATGTCATTAGAGCAAAGGCCATCAACAGCTTAAACCCGATGAGCATTAATGAGACTGTTGAAAAAAATATTTACACCATTGCAAAATCCGATCCCTCCTATTTGGTAAGAGAAGAAGCTATTAACGTAATTGGTGCATTAAACAAGGAAACATATAAAAATGAATTCATCAACTGGACCAAGGATTCCTCTTATACCATTGCTGGTGCAGCCTTAGAAGCCCTAGACGCTATTGATTCTATAGCCGCCTATCAAATAGCCAAAGCAGCATCAAAAACCCCAATTAAAAAAAGATTAAATACAGTAGTTACGAAACTACTTACAAAATATGGCGATGAATCTGAATTTGATTTTATTGCGAACAAATATGAAAGCTTAAATATGCAGTCTGAAGAAAAATTTCAAATGACCCAACCATTTGCTGCATTATTAATGAAAACAAAAGATGCGGAAAAATTTAAAAGAGGCATTGACATTATAGTTGCCTTTAGAGCATCTATTCCTGAGGAATATCGGACGCAAACGGATCCCTATTTTAATTTAAAAGTATTGGGTGAAATTTTAAAAGCGAAAAAACAAAATGGAGAAAATGAATTAGTGAAAATAGTAAGTGCAGTAATGCCAATACTAATCAAATAGGAAGAATACCATAAAATAAAAAAGGAGTCACTTTTTACAAGGCGACTCCTTTTTTTATTAAGTTAAAAAATTTAATTAGTTAAACTACCAACCACCACTAGCGCCACCGCCACCGGAACTTCCGCCGCCAAAGCCACCGAAGCCGCCGCCGCTATCGCCACCACCCCATCCACCGCCAGAGCGACCACCACCACCTAGGAGCGAGCCTAATAACATACCAGTAGCCACATCACTAAAACCACTGCGGCCAATATTTGAACCGCCACCACCGCCGCCACCTTTGAGTACTAAAAGAATCACAAAGATGATGATCACGAATAATGCGCCATTACTTTTTTTACCAGAAGATCTTTTTGTTCTTTCAACCTTGTATTCCCCAATAGCTGCTTTTGCAATATTATCGGTTGCTTTATCAATACCCTGATAATAGGCTTTTTGTCTAAATGCAGGCTTAATATCATTTTCAATAATACTATTCGCTGTTATATCAGGAATAGCACCTTCTAGACCATAACCAACTTCAATACGAATTTTTTTATCTTGAACGGCAATCAATAATAAAACGCCATTTCTTGATTTTTTATTTCCAATCCCCCATTCTCTAAAAAGTTTTAATGCATATTCTTCAATGGGATTACCATCCAAGGTGGGTAAAATAACTACTGCAATTTGATTGGAACTAGCATCATCAACAGCGACTAACTTATTTTCAAGCGCCTGCTTTTCCTCCGGGCTTAAAACCCCAGCCAAATCAGTGACTAATACTGGCGGATTTGCTTTTGGAATTACATTTTGCGCAGCAATATTATTCAAGGAAAATAATGCAACAATAAAAACAATAAATAACTTGGTTAATTTCATAGTGCTTACTTGCATTAATGGATTATTTACCCGTCATGATTTCGTCTGATAATTCATTGGTATCTGAAACACGATCAAAAGGAAAATGATCAGTAAGTGCTTTGCCTAAGGCACCAATAACTTGCACCATACCTTGTACATAATTCGCAGTTTTAAAATGCGCAGTCATTTCTTGTACCTGACTGTACCAAAATTCAACGCCCACTTTATCATAAATGCCTTGATCGGCATAAATGGCTAATTTTTTTTCACTCACAGCTACGTATACCAATACACCATTGCGTTCCTGTGTTGCATTCATCTTTTGTTTAAAAAAGATTTCACGCGCTGTAGCTAGTGCATCTCCATTTTTTGTTTTGCTTTCAACAAACACACGAATTTCCCCGCTGGTTGTTTTTTCAGCAGCTTGAATCGCCTGGACAAGCTGTTGCTTGTCCGAGGCATTCAATAATTTATCTGTACTAGATTTAAAAAAGGAAAGTGGATTCCACATAAGTGTTGTTGATTAAAGCGATGTGTTAAAATTTAACTTCAGGTGCTTTTGATGCGCCTTCATCTGCTTTAAATCCTTCTTTAGTTTTAAATCCAAACATACCTGCTAACAAATTAACAGGAAATGATCTTGCTCTTTTATTATAGTCTGCAACTGCAGCATTAAAATCGTTTCTTGAAACTTTAATTCTATTTTCAGTTCCTTCCAATTGCGCTTGTAAGCCACGGAAAGCTTCATTCGCTCTTAAGGTTGGATAATTTTCAGATACCACCATTAAACGGCCTAAAGCTTGTGACAACTGACCTTGATTCGCTTGGAATTGTTGTAATTTTTCTGGCGTTAAATCTTTCGCATCCACTTTCATTTGTGTAGCACTTGCACGAGCAGCAATTACATTTTGTAAAGTAGTTTGTTCGAAGTTTGCTTCTCCTTTAACAG
>CALLKA010000014.1 GCA_938008665.1 uncultured Bacteroidota bacterium | reverse complement strand
ACGCTCTTCCGATCTACCTGCTGCTTTACCTGCTTTTCTTCTTACTACCTCGTCAGAATAACGAACCCCTTTTCCTTTGTATGGTTCTGGTTTACGTAATCCTCTGATTTTTGCAGCTACTTGACCTATTAATTGTTTGTCGCTACCTTCTAAGAAAATTTTAGGATTTTGTCCTTTCTCTGTAGTTGTAGATACTTTTAATTCTTTCGGAACTTCAAAAATAATGTTGTGAGAATATCCTAAAGCAAGGTCTAATATATTACCAGCGTTCACTGCTTTAAAACCCACACCCACTAATTCTAAATCCTTCTTATATCCTTCAGTAACCCCTTTTACTAAATTAGAAATCAATGAACGGTATAAACCATGCATTGCTCTGTGACGAATTTGTTCAGTAGGACGAACTACAGTTAACTCAGTTTCAGTAATCTCAACAGTAATGTCGCGATCAATTTGTTGAGATAATTCACCTTTAGGTCCTTTTACAGTTACCACTGAATCTTTAACAGTAATGGTTACCCCTTTTGGGATACTTATTGGTTTTTTTCCAATTCTTGACATAGTCGTTCTTTTTTTATTTGTTTTACCTAGTTGTTTTCAGCCCCGACTAAAAGGCTTAAATGCATACTAAGCAATGAATTTATTTTTCTTTATTAGGAGATGGCACATAAAACCTCACCACCTACATTGTTTGCTTTTGCTTGCTTATCAGTTAATACACCTTTTGATGTACTTAAGATAGCAATACCTAAACCATTACTTACTCTTTTAATATCAGCTGGTTTTGCATAGTGACGCAAACCCGGACGGCTAATACGATCTAAAGAGCGAATTGCTGGTTGTTTGGTAGCAACATCATACTTCAAGGCAATTTTAATTAAACCTTGTTTGTTATCATCTTCAAATTTGTATTTCAAGATATATCCTTGATCATACAAAATTTCAGTGATGCGCTTTTTCAAGTTGGACGCAGGTATTTCAACGATACGGTGTTGTGCCATTTGGGCATTACGTATTCTTGTTAAGTAGTCTGCTATTGGATCTGTTACCATATTCGTATTTTAATCAGTTCTAAATTTTGTTTTGTTTCAGTATTCAAATGAATGAACTTAAATCAATCTTACTTTTTTAAAAGTATTACCAGCTTGCTTTTTTAACACCTGGTATCAAACCATTCAAAGCCATGTCGCGGAACATAATCCTTGAGATTCCGAAGTAACGGATATATCCTTTAGGACGACCTGTTAATTGACAACGATTTTTTAGGCGGACAGGTGATGCATTTTTAGGTAATTTGTCTAATCCTGCATAATCACCAGCAGCTTTTAAAGCGGCGCGTTTTTCTGCAAATTTTTTGACAGTTACCTCACGCTTTTTTTGTCTTGCTTTGACGGATACTCTTGCCATAATTCTATTTTATTAATTAGTTATTTTCTTTTTTGTTGCTTTTAAATGGCATACCTAATTCTTTCAATAATTCGTATGCTTCTTCATTTGATTGTGCAGATGTAACGAAAGTGATATCCAATCCAGTAATTTTATTTACTTTATCAATATCAATTTCTGGGAAAATGATTTGTTCAGTAACACCCAATGTGTAGTTACCGCGGCCATCAAAAGCCTTATCACTAATTCCTTTAAAGTCACGCACACGTGGTAACGCAACAGATACCAAACGATCTAAAAATTCATACATTTTCACACCTCTTAAAGTTACACGAGCGCCAATCGGCATACCCTTACGTAATTTAAAGTTTGAAATGTCTTTTTTAGACATGGTTGGAACTGCTTTTTGACCAGTGATAGTAGTTAACTCATCGATAGCGATGTCCACTAACTTCTTGTCATTTACTGCGCCATTTACACCACGGTTGATGCAAATTTTTTCCAACTTAGGAGTTTGCATTACAGACTTGTAACCAAACTTTTTAGATAAAGCAGGGATCACTTCTTTAGTGTACTTGTCTGCTAATCTTGGAGTATATTTTACTGTGCTCATTATTTAATTACCTCCCCTGATTTTTTTGAAATTCTTACTAATTTTCCTTCTTCTCTTGAACGCTTCACTTTTGTAGCAGCGCCAGTTTTAGCATCCCATAACATTACATTACTAATGTTGATAGCAGCTTCCACTTTTACGATACCACCTTTTGTATTAGAAGCAGATGGTTTAGTGTGCTTAGTTGCGATGGCTACACCTTCAACTACAACACGACCTTTATCTACAATTACTTCCAACACGGTGCGAGGCTTTTTCAAGTCCTTGTCATCACCAGCAATCACTACTACAGTGTCGCCTTTCTTGATGTTGAATTTGGGTTTGAATCTGTTACTCATAACTTATTTATAATTTATAACACCTCTGGTGCTAATGAAACAATTTTCATGTATCCTTTATCACGCAATTCACGTGCCACTGGCCCAAAAATACGGGTACCTCTTGGCTCGTCTGAAGTGTTTAATAATACAACTGCATTGTCATCAAAACGGATATATGATCCGTCCTTACGACGCAATTTGTTTTTTGTACGTACAATAACTGCTTTAGATACGGTACCTTTTTTGATACCGCCTGCAGGAATTGCATCTTTTACAGTGACAACAATTTTATCACCGATTTTTGCATAGTCTTGCCCGCTGTTACCTAATACTTTGATACAAAGTACTTCCTTGGCGCCACTATTATCAGCTACATTGAGCCTACTTTCTTGCTGAATCATTTTTTTTAGCTTTTAGCTTTTTTCCTTCCTTTTACAAGGTTGGGTGAATACTGTTTATTACTGTTTTCGGGTTTTAGTTTATTTCGCTTTTTCAACGACTTCTACTAATCTCCAACGCTTTGTTTTACTTAATGGACGCGTTTCCA
>CALLKA010000013.1 GCA_938008665.1 uncultured Bacteroidota bacterium | reverse complement strand
ATTGGTTGGTATAGAAACTACATCCAATTTATAAATGCTCCAAAACTCAGAAGCCTCAGTTTCCGCAGTACCTGTCATACCCGCCAACTTATGGTACATTCTGAAAAAGTTTTGCAAAGTAATAGTGGCATAGGTTTGACTCGCCGCTTCAATTTTTACATTTTCCTTTGCTTCAATTGCTTGATGTAAGCCGTCAGAATAACGACGACCTTCCATAATACGACCTGTTTGTTCATCTACAATTTTAACCTGCCCTTCAATCACCACATACTCCACATCATTATCAAATAAAGTGTAGGCTTTTAATAATTGATTCACCGTATGAATACGATCCGACTTAATACTGTAGTCATTAATGATGACTTCCTTTTGTTGTAATTTTTCCTCTGCACTAATTGCTGCATTTTGATCAATCGCATTTAGTGCAATGCTAATATCTGGCAATAAAAAGAAGTTGGGATCCTCCCCTGATTTTGTAATTAACTGTAATCCCTTTTCAGTCAATTCCACTGAATTATTTTTTTCATCAATATGGAAATACAACTCCGCATCCACTGCCGGCATCTCACGTTGCTGATCCGCCAAATAATGATTTTCTGCTTTTTGTAATTTTACACGAATACCTGGCTCACTTAAATATTTAATGATGGCGCCGTTTTTAGGCAAACCTCTGAATGCACGATACAAAGCCAATCCACCATCTTTCACATCATCATTTCCTTCTGCTATTTTTTTCTTGGCTTCAATTAAAAATTGATTCACTACTTTTTTTTGAATGTCAACCAATTTTTCAATCCTTGGTTTTAATTCAAAAAATTGTTGCTCGCCTGTGGGATGCCCAATCGGACCAGAAATAATTAAGGGGGTACGTGCATCATCAATCAATACACTATCCACCTCATCCACCATTGCAAAATGGTGTTTGCGTTGTACCATTTCTTCCGGTGTATGCACCATATTATCACGCAAGTAATCAAATCCAAATTCATTGTTGGTTCCATAAGTGATATCAGCACGATATGCATCGCGACGCTCCTCGGAGTTGGGCTGATGTTTATCAATACAATCTACCGTTAAACCCAACCACTCAAATAAAGTACCATTCCACTCACTATCTCTTTTGGCCAAGTAATCATTCACTGTTACAATATGAACCCCCTCACCCGACAAAGCATTTAAATAGGCAGGCAAAGTGGAAACCAAAGTTTTACCCTCACCCGTGGACATCTCGGCAATTTTTCCCTCATGTAAAACAATTCCACCAATCAACTGCACATCATAATGAACCATATTCCAAGTAATTGGCATCCCCGCTGCTTTCCATGTTGTTTGGAAAACCGAATCCGCTCCCTTGATACTTACATATTCCTTTTTCACAGAAAACTGACGGTCTAATTCAGTAGCTGTGGACACTAATTCCGTATTATTGGTAAAACGTCGTGCTGCCTCCTTCACTACCGCAAAAGCTTCTGGCAATAAATCCATTAAAATGGATTCCAATGCTTTGTCACGGTCTTTTTTTAATGCATCTATATTTTGATAAATCGAATCACGCCCCATAAACTCACTCATTGGAAGCGCTTCCGCTTTGGTTTGTTCCGCCTGAATAGTCTCGTCAATGGATGACAAATGCGCTGTGATACGCGCTTTAAATTCGGTGGTTTTGCCACGCAAAGCGTCATTAGAAAGTTGTTGGTAGGACGTAAAATGTCCATTAATAATAGGCACTAAATGTGCTATCTTTTTAACATCTTTCTCACTTTTAGATCCGCCGAATATTTTACTTATAAATTGCAACATAGTCCTATGATAAATTATATATAATCCCTTATTAGCAATCAGTATGCCAATGACATTTTGGCCACTAGTTTAGGGGTGTCAAAGGTAAGCATTTGAAGGCAGTTTGGCCATTTTATAGGGCTGGGAATATAAAAATTAACTTGCAGGGCTTGAAAAGTGAAAAATGAACGAAAAAATGATACCTTTGCTCGCCTTAAGCACCCCTTAATTTTGAGTGGGATTCATTAGGAAAAATAGGAAATTTTACTACTATGGCAGGTCAATTGAACGAAGTAAGAAATAGGATTAAAAGTACGCAGTCTACCCAACAGCTTACAAAAGCGATGAAAATGGTGAGTGCCGCTAAATTACGCCGTGCACAAGATGCAATTACGCAGATGCGCCCTTATACGCGCAAACTACAAGAAATGTTAGGCAATATTTTAAGCAGTTTAGAAGGAGATGTGAATTTAGCTTTGGCGGAAACGCGTCCAGTGAATAATGTATTACTAATCGTTATAACTTCAGACAGAGGATTGTGCGGTGGCTATAATGCCAACTTGGTAAAATTGGCTAAAACAACCATCACAGAAAAATATCCAAAACAAAAAGTAACTATTTGGAACATTGGAAAAAAAGGATATGAAAGTTTAAGTAAAGCAGGTTTTACAACCAATGCTAATTTTAAAGATATCTTTTTAAACCTCAATTTTGCAAATGTGCAATTAGCTGCACAAGCTGCAATGGAAGCTTTTTCAAACAAAGAGTTTGATGCAATAGAAATTATATACAGCGAGTTTAAAAATGCTGCTACGCAAGTATTTACTGCTGAACCATTTTTACCTGTTCCAAAAATTGCTAAAAAAGAAAATCAGAAAAAAACAGATTTTATTTTCGAACCTAAGAAAGAAGTATTGGTTGCTGAATTAATGCCAAAAATATTGAACACCCAATTATTCAAAGCAGTACTAGATGCAAACGCAAGTGAGCATGGCGCAAGAATGACTGCGATGGATAAGGCAAGTGAAAACGCAAACGAATTATTGAAATCATTGAAATTATCATACAACCGTGCTCGTCAAGCAGCAATTACAACCGAATTAACGGAAATTGTAAGTGGTGCTGCAGCATTAAACGGATAAGAATACAAACCCATTATGGAAATAAGCCAAATCATTCCGCATATTGAAGCCTTAGTTTTTGCAAGTGAAAAAGCACTAAATGCAAATGACATTACTGAGCTTATTAATAACGCTTTTGGATTTTTAGAAGAACGTATTACACTGAGCCAAGTGGAGTCGGCTTTGGAAGGAATTCAAGAAAAATATGCAACTGAATTTTATCCCTTTGAATTAAAGCAAAGTGGTGGCGGTTGGCAATTTTTAACTAAGCCTAATTTTCATAATACCATTGCGCAATTAAACGGAGATAAATTTTTAAAACGTTTATCCAATGCGGCACTTGAATCATTGGCTATTATCGCCTACAAACAACCCATCACCAAAGGGGAAGTGGAAGCCATTCGTGGCGTGAATAGTGATTACTCCATTCAAAAGTTATTAGAAAAGGAATTAATCACCATAAGTGGTCGCAATGAAAATATGCCTGGCAAGCCATTGGTATATTCTACCTCCGTTAATTTCATGGATTATTTCGGTATTAATTCTACCGATGATTTACCTAAAATCAGAGAGGTATTAGCGGATCAAATTGTAGAAGCAACCGTTGTTAAACCAGAAGATTTTACCGACAACAGTGTATTTGATCAAACTGCTGAATTAGACGCAGCCATTGAAGCTGAAGCCGACATGGATACGCCAAATGCTGAAGAAGAAACTGGCGATTACAATGAGGATGCCATAGATGCAGCAGACCATGAGGACAATGCACCTGAGCAGCCAGAATAGCGAAAGTCCCTTCCTTTACATTTTCTCAAATTATCCGGACTGATTTCCTATTAAAACATCAGTTCTAATTGTATCTTCGTAGCATGAAGTCAAGCTTAACTTATGCGCAATTAAAACAAGCTGCCGAAAAATTTGGCACACCTTTGTATGTTTATCATGCGGAAAAAATTGTTGCGCAATACCAAAATTTAGTTACACATTTTGATATGGGTCAAACACGTTTTTTTTATGCGTGTAAAGCACTCACTAATATTCATATTTTACAAGTAGTAAAAAATGCTGGCTGTCCAATTGATTGCAGTTCCATTAACGAAGTAAAGTTGGCCTTACATGTAGGCTTTGACCCAAAAAATATATTATATACTAGCAATAGTGTTTCCTTTGATGAAATATGCGAAGCGGTTGCCTTGGGTATTAATGTAAATATTGATAGTTTATCCAATTTAGAAAAGTTCGGTGCAAAATTTGGAAATACATATGCAGTAGGTGTTCGTATTCGCCCCAATATTATGGCTGGCGGTAATCTTAAAATTTCAACAGGACACGATAAAAGTAAGTTTGGGATACCATTGACACAATTCAATGAATTAAAAACCATTCAAGAAAAATTCCAACTTAATATTAACACCTTACATATACATACCGGTAGCGAAATAAAGGAAGTAAGTGTGTTTTTACAATCAGCAGCTGTTTTTGAAAGTATATTAGGGGACTTCCCTACCGTTCAGGTTTTAGACTTTGGCGGCGGATTCAAAGTTCCCTATGCCCCTAATGAAAAAGGAACTGATATTGCATTATTAGGAAGCGAGGTAAATAAAGTGATGAAAAAAATGTCTGAAAAATTTGGACGTCCACTCATGGCTTGGTTTGAACCAGGAAAATATTTGGTGAGCGAATCAGGTTATTTTATTACGCAAGTGAATGTATTAAAAGAGCAAGGGGAAATTACATTTGCAGGTATTAATACTGGACTGAATCACTTGATCAGACCCATGTTTTATGACGCTTATCATCATATTGATAATATCAGCCATCCTGATCATCCAATAAAAAATTATGCAGTAGTTGGTAATATATGTGAAACGGATACTTTTGCTTGGGACCGCCCTATTCCAACCATTTCTGAAGGCGACTTTTTAGTTTTTTATAATGCAGGCGCTTATGGCTATGAAATGTCGAGTAATTACAATGCACGCTACAAACCAGCGCAGGTTTTATTTGAAAAAGAAGCACCAAGATTAATTAGCCGAGCAGATGACTTTGCCGACTTATTACGTTTGCAAATACCCCTGAACTCATAAGCATGATTGAAGTAAAAAATATATCAAAAGCTTTTGAAGGCAAAGTAATTATTGACGACATAACCGCGCAATTTAAACCCGGCATATGTAATTTAATAATAGGAACCAGTGGTAGCGGTAAAACGGTTTTAACCAAATGTATTGTTGATTTAATTGCCGCGGACAAAGGAAAGATATTTTTTGATGGGGAAGAATTACACAGCATGACGAAAGAGGAAAGAAAAGAATTACGAAATAATATAGGAATGCTTTTTCAAGGCAATGCATTATTTGATTCAAAAACAGTGGAAGAAAATGTACGTTTTCCTTTAGATATGTTTACCGATTTTAGCTTAGCTGAAAAAAATAAAACAGTATCAGAAACTTTAGCAAGAGTGAACTTGCTTGGCGTAAACGAAAAGTATCCTGCAGAGATTAGTGGCGGAATGAAAAAAAGAGTTGCATTGGCACGTGCCATCTACTCGAAGGCATCGATAGCTCTTCTGGATGATCCACTGTGCGCGCTAGATCCTGCGCTTGCAGAGGAAGTCTTCAGACGGCTGATGGGCCCTGCTGGACTGCTCCGCAGAGCTGGTTGCTCTATCGTGTTGGTGACTGGCAACCCAATGATACTGGCAAAATGCGACCAAATTTTAGTGGTTGAGGACGGGACAGTGGCTGGTTGTGGAGTCTT
>CALLKA010000012.1 GCA_938008665.1 uncultured Bacteroidota bacterium | reverse complement strand
GTTTAACGGTAGCCGCGTTGGCGTGCTTCGTGGTGAAATGTAGTTTACTCATAATTCTTTGTTTTAATGAGGCTGCGCTATCCCGTCAGCCATAAAATATTCCCCTTTTATAAGGGAGGGCGAAGGTACGGGGGGAAATTGGGCTTTCCCAATATTTGAGGGTCGTTTTTTTACCCTGTATCTATAACTTGTTGATAATCAATAATATTTTTGTATCACAAAATAACTCATACTAAAATGTTGCTGAAAATCAATGAGTTAAGAAATTGTAAGGGGTCGCTATGACATTAATCTAGGGGAATATTGGGGGTTCTGACCTAAATTTACCCTACTTATATATATGTATCAGAAATTTCAAGCAACTCAAATTTTTACAGGCACCGAGCTTTTAGATGACCAGCTGGTTTTGATTACCCAAAAAGATGGTAGCATTGAAGCCTTGGTGGGTATAGAAGATGCAGGAGATGATATTCAAAATTTTGAGGGCATCATTAGTCCTGGTTTTATTAATGCACATTGTCATTTGGAGTTGTCGCACATGAAAGGAATGATACCTGCGAAAACAGGCTTGCAAGAATTTGTAAAACAAATTGTGGGGTTGCGAAAAGTAGATGATGCGTTAATTCAAGAAGCTATACTATCGGCAGAAAATGAAATGGTTGAAAATGGCATTGTTGCAGTGGGAGATATTTGTAATACACTGGACACCTTAAACGCAAAAGCAAAACATCGTTTGGCCTATTATAGTTTTGTTGAATTGTACGATTTAGATCCAACACGCGCACAGGATAAAATAAATGCAGGTATTATTTTACAAAATACTTTTGAACAAAATTGTATTCGAGCTTCACTAGTGCCACATGCACCTTACTCTTGCACTTTTGCATTATTAAAATTATTAGCAACTCATTTTGGATCTCATACCATTAGTATGCATAACCAAGAGACTGCTGCAGAGAATGAATTTTTTGAAAATAAAACAGGTGACTTTATTAGCATGTATGAAAGAACAAAAGTGGCACTTGATTATTTTCATGCCACCGGAAAAACAAGTTTGCAATCCGTATTGCCGAAAATTAATACTGCCAACCATTGTATTTTAGTACACAATAGTTTTACCTCCGTTGCTGACATTCAAGCAGTGCAACAACAAATGCCCAACACTTCTTGGTGCTTATGTCCCAATGCCAATCAATATATTGAAAGCGCGATGCCGCCCATTGATTTATTGCGCGCACAAAAAGCCAATATCGTAGTGGGTACGGATAGCTATGCCAGCAACTGGAGTTTAAATATTTTAGATGAATTAAAAACCATTCAAAAACACAACCCAACTATTGAGTTGGCTGAAATGCTTGGCTGGGCTACCCTAAATGGCGCGCGCGCATTACAAATGGACAAACAGTTAGGTAGTTTTGAAAAAGGAAAAAAGCCAGGGATCGTATTAATTTCAGGAGTAGATGCGGAAGGCAAATTAAGCAGCAGTGCATCATCAAAACAACTCATCACCAATTAAATAAAATTGTATTAATAATCATTTTATTAATACTTTATCTGATCCCTATAAATATATATGAAATTAACGCCCCTTCGATTTGCTATAATAAGTTGTTTGCTTTTTTTATGTTTAACAACGCATGTGTTTGGACAAACAACCACTATCCAAGGCCGTATACTTGATAATAAAGGTAAAGCCATGGAAGGTGCTAGCATAAGCTTATACGACAGTGCTGGTATTAAAGTATTTCAAACTTTATCCGATATTGAAGGAAAGTTTTTGTTTGAAAAAAATATAACTCCTAATGCGTATTTAATTATTTCCTTTATTCAGTTTGGATCTAGGACTATTTTTTTATCCCCGAGTAAAAAAATGATTGACTTAGGTGATATTAATTTGCAGAATAACCAATATTCATTAACAGAAGTGATGGTTGTAGGAAAAAAATCACCTGTTAATTTAAAAGTTGACAAACAGGTTTTTAGCGCAGGGCAATTTGCAAATGCAGCTAATGGAAATGGTATTGATTTAATAAAAAATTTGCCGGCTGTTTCAGTCAATGGATTGGGTGAAATCAGTTTACGTGGTTCTGGTAGTTTTCAAGTCATGATTAATGGCAAGCCATCCGCGGGCGATCCAAGTTATATATTAGCACAACTTTCCGCTGCCTCCATTGAAAACATTGAAGTGATTACGAGTCCAGGGGCCAGTTATGATGCGGATGGTAAAAGTGGCATCATCAATGTTGTAACCAAAACAGCATTGGAGCTGGGTTGGATGGTGCAATCAAGTGTGATGTATGGTGCTAAGCCATTCAATAATTTTGATAATAAAAGATACGCGCAGCCACAAAGAGGTTCGTTTGATGTGAGTGCAGGATATAGAAAAAATAAATGGGATGTGAACTTAGGTTTTAATTATTTGAGAAATGATATTGCTGGTTATCGGGAAGGGGATGTAAATACTACGATCAATGGCGTGTTTACTAGTTTCCCTTCCAATGGAGAAAGGAGTTTTAAAAAATATAATAGTGGGGGTCGCATTGCTATTGGACATGATACAAAATTAGGAAACAGATGGGAAGCGGGTGTATACATTGGAAATAGATTTCAAAGTAGGGTAGCAGATTTGTTATATAATATTAAGCATCGTGTAATTGCAACAGGCGCGGTTACGAGTTTTGATTATTTCAATGAAAATACGCAGGACAAAGAAGCCATGTTTTCGTTAGCAAATATTGGTTACGATCACAAACTTTCAGGGAAAGCTAAGATCAATTTTTCATTGCAATATGAGGGGGCCAATTTAACAGGGCTTACTATTAATAAAAATTTTAACAATATTAGCAAGTCACTTCTTTTTCAAGAAACTAGTAACCCAAGTTCCAATCCGTTAAATGCAATCAGATTTAAAACTGATTATACATTAAAAAACAACAGGGGTACTTTTAATATAGGGTATCAATTTAGAAATGACCAACAAAATGGCAACTTTGAATACGCCTATAAAAATTTGGGAATGAATCATTTTGTGATTGATCCGATATTTTCAAGCGATTTAAAGGTGAATAACAATATACATGCGGGTTATATACAATACAGTGAAAAGCAAAATAAATTATACAAACAATTTGGATTAAGGGCCGAGCACTTAGTTAGAACACTTGCATTTTCCAATAATAACACACAAAATGAATTAATACTTCCTAGCCTATTCCCTAGCTTTATTTTCCGTTATGATGCAAAAGATAAATTGGTTCTTAAAACCAGTTACACGCGACGCGTTAAAAGAACGAATAACTTTGAACTCAACCCCTTACCTGAAAGAGAGCATGCGGAAACACTCGAACAAGGGGATCCAAACTTACTTCCCGAACTTACTGGGGCATTAGAAATGGGACTTGAAAAAAGTTGGCAGAAAGGCAATTTGAATTTTACGATATATCGTCAAGACATCAAAAATCCAATTCAACGGGTAAATAAAGTATTTAATGACACCATATTAAATAGGGTATTTACCAATGCCTCTAAGGCATTACAAATTGGGATGGAAGTGAATGTAACCAATACCATTACGCCTAATTGGCAATCCGTGATGAGTGGAAATGTATATCGTTATAAAATTGAAGGAACCCTATTTGATGGGGCGGTTAATGTTAGCAACGCGAGTACTATTTATAGCCTAAATAGTACGCAAAGTTTTAAGATTCAAAAGGGACTTGCCCTTCAGCTATCTATCAATTATTTATCAAACAGAATTACAGCACAGGGGGAAGACGGCGCTTTTTTTACCCCTCATTTGTCACTTAAAAAAACCAGCATAGACCAACGATGGTCCTTTCAAATGCAATGGCTTAATATAGATATGGGAGCTAATACTGCTAACAGACAAAGAATTACGACTCGAGGATCTAATTTTTATACCACAACTAATTATATTTACGAAACAGACCAAATACAATTTTCATTAAGCTTTAACATGTCAAAACGAAATAGAAAAATAATTCTTCCTGTGAGTGATATGGCTGAAAAAGAATTTTAAATTTTTAATTAATAATATTTTTTACGATGAAAAAAATAGGTAGCATTTTAGTAGCTGTACTTTTTTTAATGGTGATGGTATTCCAACAGGCTCTTGCGCAATCTACAAGTGCAGCCAAACAAACTGCAAGCGTCATTATAAGTCCAACGACCACTTCCTTAACGAATATTATTCCAAAGCCGGTATCGGTAAAAGAAGCCCTAGGTGTATTTACTTTTTATCGTAACACCATTATTGAAACACCTGCTTCACTCCTGCATGCCAAACAACTATTGCAAAGTCAATTAAGCAATTACAATTTTACATCTAATAAACAAGGAACTAAAATAAAATATATACTTGCAGGCAGTGCGGATAAAATTGCAAAAGAAGGTTATGCTATTACTATAGCCCCTAATACAATAGTAGTTAAAGCAAAAAATATTCAAGGGGCTTTATTAGCCACAAGCACTTTAGTGCAAATTCAATTGTTACAAAAAAATGCACAGCAAATTCCTTGTGGTACCATTATAGATAGTCCAAGATTTGAATACCGTGGTATGCATATGGATGTTTCAAGAAATTTTTATCCAATTAGTTTTATTAAAAAGTATTTGGACATCATGGCTTTGTATAAGTTCAATACTTTTCATTGGCATTTAACCGACGGACCCGGTTGGCGATTACAAATAAATAGCTACCCTAAATTAACTTCCATGGCTGCATTCCGAACACATAACGATTGGAAAAGTTGGTGGAATAATGAACGAAAGTATTTATCGGAAGGGGACCCCAACGCCTATGGTGGTTATTACACACAGGTCCAAGCCAAGGATATTGTGGCCTATGCAAGTGCACGCGGTATAACGGTGATTCCAGAAATTGAAATGCCAGGACATTCTGAGGAAGTATTAGCTGCTTACCCTGAACTTTCTTGCTCCGGTAAACCTTATGTGAATGATGTGTTTTGTGCAGGAAATGAAGCGAGCTTTGAATTTATTGAAAAAGTATTGACCGAGGTAATGGCCATCTTCCCTTCCAAATACATTCATATTGGTGGCGACGAAGCGGGCAAAGGCGCTTGGAAAAAATGTCCCAAGTGTCAGCAAAGAATAAAAAATGAATCCTTAAAAAATGAGGATGAGCTACAAAGTTATTTGGTGAAGCGAGTTGAAAAGTTTTTAAATAAAAACAATAGAAATTTATTGGGCTGGGATGAAATTATAGAAGGGGGCTTGAGTCCGAATGCAACAGTGATGAGTTGGAGAGGCGAAAAAGGAGGCATTCAAGCGGCCAATGAAAATCACGATGTAATCATGACACCTGGTGGCGAAACTTATTTTGATGCTTATCAAAATATTCCTTCCACGCAACCTGAAGCTATTGGTGGTTACTTACCTATGAAACGCGTGTACAATTACAATCCAGTGCCAGCAGTACTTGCCCTTGACAAACAAAAATATATCAAAGGCACACAGGGGCAATTATGGTCAGAATATATTCCTAGCACCACCCATCTTGAATACATGTCATTTCCAAGGGCCATTGCTTTAAGTGAGGTTGGATGGACCCCTGTTGAAAATAAAAACTTTGACAATTTTAGTAGTCGCTTACAAAGTCATTATTTATTATTGCAAAAATTAAATGTCAACTACTACCGACCATCCACGATTGTTGAAGTTTTTTCAGCACCTGACATGAATGAACAAAAAAATAAAATAAGTTTTACTTCTGAAATTTTTAATGCCAATATCAGATACACCATTGATGGATCAGCACCTTCCATCAATTCATTAAAATATGAACAGCCCATTTATTTAGGTGGCGAAGTAACTATTAAAGCTTCCGTCATCACCAATGATGGCGTGGTTCATGAGCCCACTACTTATTTTTCCAATTACCATAAAGCGATTGGTAAAAAAGTAAAGTTCAATACCCTTTGGGATAAAAGCTATCCTGCACAAACTGAATCTACGCTAACGAATGGTATCATTGGAAGTATTACCTATTCAGATAAACAATGGTTGGGCTATTTAATTGATTTTGATGTGGTGGTAGATATGGATAGTATTACCCCCTTAAATAAAATTGGGCTTCGCTTTATGCAATATATAGGGGCTGGTGTGTATATGCCTAAGTCGGTATCCTATTCATTCTCCAATGATGGTATTAATTTTAGTACGCCAATAAAAGTTGAAAATAATATCCCTGATACGGAGCGAAAACTTTCATTTAAAACTTTTGAATCCAGCTTTAAAAATACATCGGCTAGGTATATTCGCGTGCAAGCTGATAATTCCCGAAGACAATTTTTATTCACAGATGAAGTGATTGTGAATTAAGTTGCGGTAATACTTAATAGTACAAGCGTCATTATTACTTAATTGTATACGCTTACTTGTAATATTTATTATACTATTTATTTGGGTCAGTAATACTAATGCAAGATGGATTGCAAAATAGGCAGTGACTTAATTTCACTGAACTTTTTATAATGCCAGCTGAGTGACAACTGGAATAGTTCTAATATTTTTTTTCTTTGTCCGCCGCTTAGGGAGATCGTTTCTAAATCATTATAAAATTGTACAGCTAAAAAAGTAGAAGCTACCTGTGCAGTTTGTGCTTCCAAATAATAAGGATGCGCTGGTGGCTTGGATACAAACTCCCCTTCCTTAATATCAAGTATGGGCGTTTCTTCGCTATACTTTCCTTGCAAACCAAATCCCATGGTTTGACTTAAATGTATTAAAAAATATATAGGCAAATTACTGACCAAACCTGCGCCACCTTTGTCGAGTTGTTTAAACGTATCCTCAATTAAATAAAACATTTCAGGGTGCGGTTCCGGCTGCATGGTTTGTTGCAATACTTCTACTATATATAGTGCAACTGCATTGCGGAGCACATCGGAATACACAGTTTGATATACATAATCCCAACTCACTTCCTTCACCATTTGCATCGCTTTCATGGGTGTATGATACACTTCCATTTGCAATATAGCAGCGGGTTGATAAAACACGCCCTTATTGGCCCCTTTTTTACTGGTTACCCTAGCCCCTTTGATGATGTATTGTTGTAAACCAAAAAGTTCCGTATACGCTGACATAATAATACTTGTATCCCCATATTTGGTGACACGTAATACAATACCCTTGGTGTTATGTAACATAGATTAAATACTAAAACAAATATAGCCATTTGGTGGGATTTTATTTATTTTATTGCTATTAGTGTAAAGTGTAACTTTACACTATATGATTGTCAATATTAAGCACAAAGCTTTGAAAGAATTTTGGACAAAGGGGTTAAGCGGAAAGCTGCCCTCCGATCAAAAAAATAAAATTCGACTCATATTAGACACTTTGAATGATGCCAACGAAATACCAGAAGATCTTTTTCCTTTTAAAAGTTGGAACACACATAAGTTAAGAGGAAGCCATATTGGATTTTGGAGTATTACTGTAAAAGAAAATTGGAGAATTATTTTCAAATTTGATGGAAAAAATATTATAGACGTTGATTATCTTGATTATCATTAATAAAAAACAATGAACAGAAAAATTAAACATAATACACATCCTGGTGAATTATTTAGAGAAGAAATAATTAATGCCTACGGATTAACAATTACCGAGGTAGCTGAAATGCTAGGCGTTACGCGTCCTGCCATATCCAACTTAGTAAATGAAAAAGCGGGCATGAGTCCGATGATGGCCTTAAGAATAGCAAAAGTATTTGGTGGAAACGCTGCGCTTTGGGTAAGAATGCAGGCTACTTATGACCTCAGGGAAGCAGAAAGCAATTGGGAAAATATTAAGCTAAAGCCCTATAAACAAGCTCAAATAGCTTAATAATAAATTTATTTTGCTAAACGCTCTTGAACTGTTGCAAAAAGCGTAAGTCATTTTGTGAATACAAACGCAAATCGTTTACCTGGTATTTTAATTGAGCAATTCTTTCAACGCCCATACCAAAGGCAAAGCCCGTATACTTTTCAGGATCAATGTCAAAGTTTTTTAACACATTGGGATGTACCATTCCGCTTCCTAAAATTTCAACCCATCCGGTGTGCTTACAAATATTACATCCTTTGCCACTACAAATTTGGCAACTGATATCCATCTCCGCACTTGGCTCCGTAAACGGAAAATAACTTGGACGGAATCTTACTTTCACATCCTTACCAAACATTTCTTGTACGAAAAAATAAAGTGTTTGTTTTAAATCGGCAAAGCTTACATTTTCATCAATATATAATCCTTCTACTTGGTGAAAAAAACAATGCGCGCGCGCTGATATTGTTTCATTGCGATAAACACGGCCTGGACATATCACTCGAATTGGTGGTTTTTGTGTTTCCATCACGCGCGCTTGTACACTACTGGTATGTGTTCGCAATAACCATGCAGCACTTTCATCTGTAGCTTCTTTCACATAAAAGGTATCCTGCATATCACGCGCTGGATGATCGGCTGGTAAATTCATGGCACCAAAATTGTGCCAATCATCTTCAATCTCTGGACCTTCTGCAACTGCAAATCCTAGTCTTTTAAAAATAGAAACCATTTGATTGCGCACTAAATTTAAAGGATGTCTGGTGCCCACTGTTATTTCATCGCCAGGCAAACTCATATCGATACTTGCACTATTGTCATCTGCTTCGCCTAAACCTGCTAATAATATTTCTAATTTTTCTTCGGCTGCAATTTTAAAAGCATTTAAGATTTGTCCGAATTCTTTTTTTTGTTCGTTGGGCACATTTTTCATCTCCCCCATAATTTGTTTCACCAAACCTTTGGTTCCCAAGTATTTAATTCGGAATGCTTCCACCTCAGCAGAACTAGCACCTGTGGCTTCGGCTATTTCCTTTTTAATGTCTTCGATTTGTTGTAACAATTGCTCCATAGTGCTACGAAGATAAGAAAAACCCCGTTGCGGTTTTTGATGTGGGGGAAAATTAACCGTAAAAAGCCTTACATTTGTTGTCAGACGAAGTTAATTTACATGGAGTACAATACAGCAAGAAGCATAATGGGGATGAGAGAATACGGCCGTCACGTTCAGAGGATGGTTGATCATCTTATGACTATTGAGGACCGTGACAAAAGAAAGGAGCAGGCCCATATCGTGGTGGAGTTAATGGGTTTTTTAAACCCCCAGCTTAAAAATATCGAGGACTACAGACATAAATTATGGGATCACCTATTTTTTATGAGCAATTTTCAATTGGATGTAGAGAGTCCTTATCCAATTCCTACGAAGGAAACTTATAAGCAAAAACCCGATCCTTTGCCTTACCCTAAGCGTAAAATTAGGTATGCGCATTTGGGTAAAAACTTAGAATTGGTGATTGATAAAGCAATGGCCGAAACTGACCAAGAAAAGAAAGCCGGCTTTGCCCATGCGATTGCGCATTATATGAAATTAGCATACAGTAACTGGCATAAAGAATTAGTGCAGGATGATGCAATTCGTAGTGAGTTGAATGCAATTACTGGCGGTGAATTAGAATTTAGCAACACCCCTTATATTAAACATCGTAATCAAAACTTTAGTGAGGATTACCGTCCTGCGGGTGGCCGTTGGCAAAATAACCGCAACAATAATAATCGCGGTGGTCGCAGCCCTGGTGGTCCTGGCGGAAGCGGTGGTAATAGTGGCGGACGCAATAACAACAATCGCAATTTTAAAAAGAGATATTAAGAAAACATCGTTCTTAATAATTTCAACACATCGCTAGAAGTGTTGTCATCAATGCTACCCATCTTTTTAGTAAGTCGTAATTTATCAACACTTCTTATTTGATCTAACATTATTTGTCCAGGATCTTTTTTAAATAAAGAAGGTATACGAGATGGATAATTTTTATTGGAATGAGATAAGGGTGCAATGATTACCGTGTTTAAATTATTGTTCATGCCATTCGGCGATACAATTACACAGGGTCTTGATTTTTGAACCTCACTTCCTTTGGTTGGATCTAAATCAATTAACCAAACATCAAATTGCAAATAAATTTTACCACTCATTTTCATCAAATTTATTTATCAAACCTTCGAACACCTCTTTTTCAGGTAGCTCCTTATTTTGAATGGCTTGCTTGAATTGTTTATCCCAAGTGGCCAATGAAAGATTTAATTTATTTCGTTTTGGTTTGATTATTTTTTTCACCGGTTTTAATACCAATGTATTGTCCTCATTCAAAATAAATTCAATGGCTTGTCCGTTTTCTATCTTCAATTTTTTTAAAACTGCCTTACTTAACAAGACCCCGTTAGAGTTGCCAATTTTGCGAACGGTGGTAGTATAAAGTGGACGATCTTCCATGGTATAAATTTGTATAAAGTTATAACATTTTTTGTTATAACAATCTATTACTTAGATATTGTATTTCAATAGGTTATATACAAAAAAGGGTCCCGATGCATCGGGACCCTTTGACTTTAAAATAGTTGTAAAGTGTTTATTTAAATATAGCAGGGGTACCTGGAGGAGGTATACTTTTTTTAATGAAGCTTCTTAAGTGATCATTACTTGTTGCTAAATCTTCCTTGCGTAAATACATCATGTGTCCGCTTTTGTATCCTTCCCAGAACATACGATCTTGAATTTTTCCCGCAGGATCCATTTGCCACATATTATATTTTGCATTAAAATAATCACATGCACCATCATAATATCCTGATTGCACCAATAAATTCAAATACGGATTTTGCATCATCGCTTGTCTTAAGTTATCACCCGTTTTATTATTGGTATTATCCCAAGGATAGGTAGGGCCAAAAATAAAATAGTTTAAATCTGTTTTATATCCCAACTCATCTCTTAAGTACATATTAATCGCTGGCGTAAAAGAATGCTCCCATGAAGTAAGTTCAGAATTGTAATCTGATTTTTCACCAGCGTCAATTCTGTCGATGCCAATATAACGTGAATCCAAGCGGCCAATGGTTTTACCTTGATCACGCAAAAGTTCTTTCCAGAAATAATTATAAGGAATTTCTAAACTTTGTTGTGCAACAACCGTTTCATTTAAGCCAATATATTTTGAAACTTTTTTAACCATGTCTTTTCTTTTCTCCACAGACAATGCGCCACCCTGTGCAATGGCAGGCATCAATTCATTGATAGTAAAGGATTCTACTTCAGGTAAAAATTTAGTTAAGTCCTTGGATTGAAATTCATTGGCTAATTTTTTATGGTGCCATGCAGTCGCTGCCATGTATGGAATACGTAATGCAGCATCTGATACTCTATCGCGATCAATACCTAAATCAGTAGGTGAAACTAAAATCACCCCATTTAAATACATCCAATGTCTGTTTTGTAATTCCAATGACAATCCTGAAACGCGTGTGGTACCATAACTTTCTCCAATTAAAAATTTAGGAGATGCCCATCTTTTTTGACGCGCAACAAATGCATTAATCCAATCCGCTAAATATTTAACATCCGCATTAACGCCAAAAAATTTAGAAGTAGGAACGGACTTATCTAGGATACGAGAAAATCCTGTGTTCACTGGATCAATAAATACAATATCCGCAACATCAATTAAGGATTGTGGGTTGTCCTCAAATCCATAAGGTTGTACTGGATAACCTTCGTCGTCAATTTTTAATTTTTTTGGTCCAGTATATCCCAAGTGCATCCAAACACTTGCTGTACCAGGTCCCCCATTAAAGGAAATGACCAAGGGTCTTGTTTCTTTATTGGTTACATCCGTGCGTTCGTAGTATACATAAAATAATGCGGCAATCGCTTTGCCATCCTCGTCCCAAACAGGTTGTGTAGTGGCAGTTACTTTGTAGGGTACTTTTTGTCCTTT
Source organism: uncultured Bacteroidota bacterium (assembly GCA_938008665.1). GTDB lineage: Bacteria > Bacteroidota > Bacteroidia > Chitinophagales > Chitinophagaceae > Sediminibacterium. Next base: position 3,392 of record CALLKA010000012.1, on the reverse strand, counting down.
AATGGTAACCTCCCCCTTGGTTTCAGTTTTTTGCTCCAAATTAATTTCTCTTTTAAATGCAGGGTATTGGTCTTTTTCAGCAGCCTTAGGCGCTGCAGCAGTAGGTGGTTCCATCGTTGGCCTTTGCGCTGTCACAAAAAGCGTTGTTACGAGTAACAATGCGGTGAAAATTTGTTTTTGCATGATGCTATTGTTTATATAATTAATTTATACTTTAAATATACGGCATAATTACAGTTTCATAATCGCAAGAATATTTAATTTATTTAGGCGGTATTTCTGTAATTTAGACAAGTTCAATTAAGCCATTTTAAAACCTTGTTCGGATGTCAGAACCATCTCAAAAAGTAATTATTTTAACTGCACCTTCAGGGGCCGGAAAAACTTCCATTGCCCAATTTCTTTTGAAGCGTTTTCCTAATTTATCTTTTTCGGTGTCTGCCACTACCCGCGCGCCAAGGGGTGGGGAAATAGATGGGGTTGAATACCATTTTATTAGCTTAGATAAATTTGAAGGGTTAATTGCCCAAAATGAATTTTTGGAACACGAGATGGTATATAAAGATGTTTATTATGGCACGCTGAAATCGGAGTTAACGCGTATTTGGGCGCTTGGGAAAACGCCTATTTTAGACATTGATGTGAAGGGCGCCATTCATGTCCAAAAACAATTAGGCAGTAGCAGTTTATCTATATTCATTCAGCCGCCTTCCATTGCTGTATTAAAAGAAAGATTAGAACATAGAAAAACCGAAACGCCAGAAAGTATTCAAATGCGTTTAGATAAAGCCGAATATGAAATTAGCTTCAGTCAAGAATTTAATACCATTATTAAAAACGAAGTGCTGGAAGTGGCTTGCAAGGAAACAGAGAAAGTAATCATTGAATTTTTAAAATAACTTATTATGTCATTACAAGGAAAAACAGTTTTTATAACTGGTGGTAGCAGAGGCATTGGTAAAGCAATGGCATTAAAATTAGCAGGCGCAGGCGCAAATATTGTGATTGCTGCAAAATCGGTACAGGAAGATCCACGTTTAGGTGGCACCATTTTTTCAGCCGCAGCTGAGGTGGAAGCCCTTGGTGTAAAGGCTTTGGCAGTGCAAGTGGATATTCGTGATGAAGTACAAATTGCCGAAGCAATAAAACAAACTGTTGAAAAATTTGGAGGCATTGATATTGTAATTAATAATGCTAGCGCCATTCAATTAACAGATACTGCAAATACACCCAGTAAAAGATTTGACTTAATGCACAGCATTAATGTACGCGGCACTTTTTTAGTCGTACAACATGCGCTCCCTTATTTAAAGAAATCATCACATGCACATATTTTAACTTTATCCCCGCCCATTAACTTAGCACCAAAATGGTTGGGACCCCATGTGGCTTATACTTTATCAAAATATGATATGAGTATGTTAACCTTGGGTTGGGCAGAAGAATTTAAAGAGGATCAAATTGCATGTAATTCATTATGGCCGCGCACCACGATTGATACCGCTGCAGTGCGTAATTTATTGGGCGGAGAAATGTTAGCGAACATGAGCCGAACGCCCGCTATTATTGCGGATGCGGCTTTGTTTATTTTAAGCAAAGAAAAATTACAATACACAGGAAAGACATTTATTGATGAAGACGTATTGGCCGCGGAAGGCATTACCGATTTAGCACATTACTCCGTTGTACCTGGGGCTAAATTATTTTACGATTTGTTTTTATAATTTTTTTCGATACTACTTTAATAAAAGATTTTATGATGAAACCTAGTTTATTATTAAGCATGGTCTTTTTATTTTTATCGGCTACTGCACAGAAAAAAAATAAAATAGATCCGATGGTTGCACAATTGAATACCATCAAAAGCGAAACGATTACTTTTTTAGACAATCGTTATAATTTAGATAAAAAAACGGCGCTTCAAATTTGGGATTTTGCGGAAGTAGGTTACAAAGAAGTAAAGAGTGCGGCATTACATATTCAACATTTAAGAGATGCTGGTTTTACCGTTGAAACAGGCGTAGCGGGCATCCCAACTGCATTTGTAGCGACCTATGGTACTGGCAGTCCTACGATTGGTATTTTAGCAGAATATGATGCATTACCTGGTATCAATCAATCTGCATCTGCAGAAAGAGATCCAATTGCAGGTAAAAATGCTGGTCATGCTTGTGGTCACCATTTGTTTGGCACTGCAAGTGTGTCTGCTGGTATTGCAATTAAAGATTTAATTGCTGCTGGTAAATTAAAAGGGACCATTAAAGTTTATGGAACACCTGCAGAAGAGGGAGGAAGTGGTAAAGTATTTTTAGTACGCGAAGGTTTGTTCAATAATTTAGATGCAGTGATTCACTGGCACCCAGATGATGTGAATGCGATTACTACAACAAGTGCTTTAGCGAATAAATCGGCTAAGTTTAAGTTCTATGGTATTTCTGCGCATGCTGCAGCCGCGCCAGACCAAGGTAGATCTGCATTAGATGCAGTAGAAGCGATGGATAATATGGTGAACATGATGCGTGAACATATTCCGCAAGAAACAAGAATACATTATGTGATCACGAATGGTGGTAAAGCACCAAATGTGATTCCAGATTTTGCAGAAGTATATTACTATGTGCGTCATCCAAGAAGAAAAGAAGTAGTAGAAATTTTTGATAGAGTAGTAAAAGCCGCTGAAGGCGCCGCTTTAGGAACAGGCACGACGATGAAATATGATATCATTGGTGGTACGCACGACTTGTTAATTAATAAAACACTTGCAGAAACAATGCAGGCAAACTTAAATAAAGTGGGGGGCGTTAATTATACAGAAGCAGAAATTGCATTTGCTAAAAAAATACAACCAACAATGGTTGCTCCTGTAGATTTAGCTACTGCAAGCACTGTAAGACCGCTCACTTACATAAGTGAAGGCAATAGTGGTTCTACCGATGTGGGTGATGTGAGTTACGCAAAACCAACTGTAGGATTACGCGCAGCTACATGGGTACCAGGAACTGCTGCACATAGCTGGCAAGCCATTGCATCTGGTGGAACAGAGATTGGCACCAAAGGTATGTTGGTAGCAAGTAAAACAATGGCTTTAACTGCGATTGATTTAATGAGCAATCCTGCATTACTAGCTAAAGCAGTGGAAGAATTTAAAGCTTCTATCGGCGACTATAAGTACAAAGCATTATTAGGCGACATCAAACCAGCCTTAAACTATAGAGACTAGTTGATAATAAAAGAAGCGTACAAAATATACGCTTCTTTTATTTTTTCCTCTTATGATTTTTTCAAGGCACCCCATAAACGAGTGCCTTGATTTATTTTAGGGATGGTCTATTCGTTCACTTCAGGACGCATCTGAGGGAAGAAGAAGATCGGAAGAGCGTCGTGTAGGGAAA
>CALLKA010000011.1 GCA_938008665.1 uncultured Bacteroidota bacterium | reverse complement strand
TTTCTTTGGTTGCCTGACCTGGATTCGAACCAAGACAAACTGCACCAAAAACAGTTGTGCTACCGTTACACCATCAGGCAATCCTATTCCATTCTGAGAATGGAGTGCAAAAATAGGGGTCGGCGTAAAATTTTCCAAATATTTATGTGTTTTCGGCCCATTATTATCAATTTGACTTAACTTAACTAGCTAAATCCATTTTCAATATAAAAATTTTAAGTTATGGGATACAAATTACTACTGTTGACTGCCTTTATTGCCTGTTTATTTTTGCTTTCTTTTAGGGCAGATAAAAAGAAAAGAATTGTGTTTTTTGGCGATTCTATTACACAAGCCGCAGTTAAAAAAGGAGGCTTTATTGATTTAATGCAAACCATGCTTCAACAAAAAGGCATTGATCAAAATTTTGAATTAATTGGGGCTGGTATTGGCGGTAATAAAATTTATGATTTGTATTTGCGTATCGAAAATGATGTTTTAGTTAAAAAGCCAGATGTGGTTGTGGTATATATTGGTGTAAATGATGTTTGGCATAAAACAAGTTCAGGCACAGGCACTGATTTTGATAAATTTGGTAAGTTTTATGATGCTGTAATTAAAAAGATCCAAAATCAAGGCGCTAAAGTTATTCTAGTAACACCAGCAGCGATAGGAGAGAAACATGATTATAGCAATACGCAGGATGGGGACTTAAATTCATATAGTAACTGGATTCGTCAATATGCGGCTACCAACAATATTGTATTAGTTGATTTAAGAAAAATATTTCATGATTATAGCGTAGCGAACAATCCCAATAATTTGGCCAAAGGTATTTTAACTTCAGACGGTGTACATTTAAATGAAAAAGGGGACGCCTTAGTCGCAGAAGAATTATGGAAAGTGCTTCAATAAATTTAGCAATTAAATATTTAAACAAAGGGTCCCTCCGAGCAATCGGAGGGACCCTTTGTTTAGCTGCAAACTATGTTGAAATACTTTATTAAGACGCTTTTATAAAGTAGTAATTCTTTTTACCTTTTTGGATTAGCAAATATTTGCCTTGTAATAAATGGGTGCTGTTCACCACAGTAAAATCGGTACTTATTTTTTCCTTATTAATACTCAATCCACCAGCCTGCCACATTTTGCGCGCTTCGCCTTTGCTTGGGAATATTTGGGTGTCCGCTAATAAGCTTACAAAATCGTATCCTTCTGAAAGTTGCGCTAATGTGATATTTGCAGTTGGAACACCTTCCATGACTTGTAATAATTGATCCTCATTTAAGGATTGTAACACCTCGGTGGTTGCGTTTCCAAATAAAATTTCAGTGGCGCGAATGGCAAAAGCCAAATCATCAGCATTATGCACTAGGGTCGTTAACTCAGCTGCTAATCTTTTTTGTAAAATTCTTAATTGCGGGGCTTGCTCGTGTTCGGTTAGTAATTGATCAATGGTTTCCATAGGAAGTAAAGTGAAAATCTTGATCCACTTTTTTGCATCTTCATCACTCGCGTTTAACCAAAATTGATAAAATTGGTAAGGCGAGGTTTTATTTGCATCTAACCATACATTTCCTTTTTCTGTTTTACCAAATTTGCCTCCGTCAGCTTTTGTAATTAATGGGCAGGTAAATGCAAAAGCTTCGCCACCCATTTTGCGACGAATAATTTCAGTACCTGTAGTAATATTACCCCATTGGTCACTTCCACCCATTTGCACTTTACAATTTTTATTTTTATACAACCAATAAAAATCATAGCCCTGCACTAACTGGTAAGTAAATTCTGTAAAGCTCATGCCAGTTTCACCTTCAATTCTTTTCTTAACACTGTCCTTCGCCATCATGTAGTTCACCGTAATATGCTTTCCTACTTCTCTTATAAAATCTAAAAAACTAAAATCTTTAAACCAATCATAGTTGTTGACCATCTCAGCAGCATTCGGCATGCTTGTATCAAAGTTTAAAAAATGGGCAAGTTGTTTTTTAACACCTGCTAAATTAAATTGTAAAGTTTCCTCACTCAATAAATTTCTTTCTTCACTTTTGCCACTTGGGTCACCCACCATTCCTGTTGCACCTCCGACTAATGCATAAGGTTTATGTCCTGCTCTTTGTAAATGCATTAATAATAAGATGGGTACCAAACTACCTATATGCAAGCTGTCTGACGTGGGGTCAAAGCCAATATATCCTGAAACAGTTTCCTTTTGAAAAAGTTCCTCGGTCCCAGGCATTATATCTTGAATCATGCCTCTCCAACGCAGTTCTTGTATTAAGGTCATAGTTTATACTTTAGGCAAAAATAACTACTAAAAAGCAATATTTTTGCATCATGAACCCAACAACACCCACAATCGGGGAAGGAACCCGAATTTTACACTTTTTATTAGATACCATTTTGATCACTATTTTAACCTATGCAATATATAGCTGGTACAATTTTCAAGTAATGTATTGGAACTATACACCCGTACAATTTGGGTATTTCTTTTTTGGGGTCACCTGGGTTTATACCTTTTTATTTGAATGGATTTTTTTACAAACCCCAGCCAAAATGATGACCGGAACCAAGGTGATTGCTATGAATGGCAAGCGCCCCCATTTGGGACAATTTTTTATTAGAGCTACGGTACGCACTACTATTATTTCCATGTTTGGTTTAGCATGGAACGACCAACCCCTGCATGATACTTTTTCTAAAACGATACTCGTAAAAAAGTCAAAATAAATTCATTCCTTAATTCGCAACTTTAATGTAGTGGGCGAAATGTACATTTGTAAAATTTTTTAAATGGCTAAAATTGGAATAAATATTGCTACTGGTAGCTTACAACAATCCGAAATTATAGTGGGGATTGATTTAGGTACGACCAATAGTTTGGTGGCCATTATACATCCTGATACAAAATTACCTACTGCATTAAAGGAATTTGATGGCAGTAGTATAGTGCCAAGTGTGGTGCATTTTGATGCTTTTGGAAATGTATCAGTTGGAGAGGCTGCGAAACCTTTTTTAGAATCTGATCCGCAAAATACCATCTTTAGTGCCAAGCGTTTAATGGGAAAAAGTCATCATGACATTCGGGAACACCAGGATTTTTTTGCTTATAAAATCATTGATGATAATAGAGATAGTTTGGTAAAAGTGCAAGTGGGAAATACTTTTTATTCACCCATTGATTTGTCATCTTATATTTTAGCAGAATTAAAAAAACGTGCCGAACATATTTTAAAAACACCAGTTACTAAAGCGGTAATAACGGTGCCTGCTTACTTTAATGATACACAACGTCAAGCGACACGCGATGCAGGAAAATTAGCAGGTCTGGATGTGTTACGAATTATCAATGAGCCCACTGCTGCTAGCTTAGCGTATGGTTTGGGTTTGGATCCAACGGAAGAAAAAACAATTGCGGTATATGATTTAGGCGGCGGCACTTTTGATATTTCCATATTAAAAATTTCCAATGGTATTTTTGAAGTATTAAGTACCAATGGGGATACTTATTTAGGGGGAGATGATTTAGATCGCGCCATTATTGAATATTGGATGAAGCAAATGGGGGTGGATCATTTAGATGATCATAAAACGCTTAAACAACAATTAAGATTAGCGGCTGAAAAAGCAAAAATCGCTTTATCATCTGCTGATTATTTTGAAACTGAATTTGCGGGTGAAAAAGTATCCATCACCAAACAAATATTTGAAGATTTAATTACACCGATCGTCCAAAAGACCATGGAATGTTGCGCGCGTGCGATGAAGGATGCACAATTAAATATTTCAGATATTAATACGGTATTGATGGTAGGCGGTAGTACACGTGTGCCTTTTGTAAAACAGAAAGTGGCTGATTTTTTTGCGCAAACAGTGAATGATTCTGTGAATCCAGATGAAGTAGTTGCATTAGGTGCTGCTGTGCAAGCGGACATTTTAGCAGGCAATAATTCATCCATGCTGTTATTAGATATCACGCCTTTAAGTTTAGGCATTGAGACCATGGGTGGCTTGATGGATGTATTGCTTCCACGTAATGCTAAAATTCCTACACAAGCTTCCAGACAATATACCACACAAAAAGATGCACAAACAGGAATTAATATTTCAGTATATCAAGGAGAGCGAGATTTGGTGAAGGACAATCGTCAATTGGGTGCGTTTACTTTAAAAGGTATTCCGTCCATGCCAGCAGGTTTGCCAAAAGTGGAAGTGCGTTTTTTAATTAATGCAGATGGTATTTTACAAGTGAGTGCAAAAGAATTGAGAAGCGGAGTAAGTCAAACGATTGATATAAAACCACAATATGGTTTAACGGATGAAGAAGTGGAGCAAAGATTATTGGAAAGTTTAACCCATGCCAAAGCCGATATTAGTATGCGTGCTTTAGTAGAGGCGAGAACCGAAGCCGAACAAATGTTGGACGTAACGGAAAAGTTTTTGGTAAAGAATGCGGCACTTTTAACCCAGGAGGAGCTGACCAAAACTGCCCAAGCGATGCAAGCCTTACAGTTGGCGATCACCATGGAGGACAAGAACTTAATTCAGACTAAAACGGAGGAATTAAACGATATTTCACGCCCATTTGCCGAAAGGGTGATGGATCAGGCCATTTCGGGGGCCATGAAAGGGAAGAATATTGAGGATAAAGATTTATAGTAAATTTGGTATTTTCAAAAGGAATCCTATCTTTGCCATCCAAATTAAAAAGCCTGAGGAGGTATATATTATGTTAATTATAGATTCAAAAGATTGCGAGAACATTGACAAAGCGCTTAAGAAGTACAAAAAGAAGTTTGAAAAAAGTAAAACTTTATTAAAGTTACGTGCGCGTCAAGCTTATGTAAAACCATCAGTACAACGTCGTTTCGAAGTATTGAAAGCTGTTTACAAGCAACAAATTTTCAGCGGAAAAATCGAAGGATAAGCCAAAAGCTTCCTTTTATATATTATTTAAGTAGCCTAAAAGTTTCCTAACTTTAGGCTACTTTTTTTATGTCATTACACACCCGTTATACGCCATTAAATGCCTTTTTAAGCTACCTACAGTTTGAAAAAAGGTATTCTGTGCATACCATAACGGCTTACACGAATGATCTAATCCAATTTTTCGACTTTATTGAATCCCAATATGACAAATTTGAATTGGAGCAAGTGTCTGGCACCATGGTGCGCACTTGGTTGGCATCTTTAAAGGAAGCAGAATTAACAGGTAAATCCCTGAACCGAAAAATATCTTCCTTAAAGTCCTTTTTCAAATTTCAGATACAAAAGGGGGCATTAACAAAAAGCCCAATGGAAACAGTAACGAGTCCTAAAATTAGTAAGCGTTTACCTGCCTTTGTTGCCGAGAATGACATTGAACAATTATTGCTGAATTTATCATTTGCAGAAGGGTGGAAGGGCTTTACTGAAAAAATGGTTATTCAATTATTTTATTCAACAGGTATGCGTTTGAGTGAGTTAATTCAGTGCAAACAAAACAATGTTGATCTAGGAAAAAAACAAATCAAAGTTTTAGGGAAAGGGAATAAGGAACGCATACTTCCTATTAGTGCAGAATTGGCTTTGGAATTAAAAAAATACATCCAACAAAAACCGGACGAAGCACAAGGGGTATCTAATTTATTTGTGACAGAAAAAGGGAAACCCTTACAACCCAGAGCCGTATATACTTTTGTAAAATTTTATTTATCACAGGTGACTACATTACAAAAAAAGAGTCCCCATGTTTTGCGACATAGTTTTGCAACGCATTTGATGAACAACGGCGCCGATTTAAATGCAGTCAAGGAATTGCTTGGGCACAGCAGTCTAGCTGCCACACAGGTATACACGCACAATACCATTGAAAAATTAAAGGAAGTTTTCGCCAAAGCACATCCCAAAGCCTAACCTTACTCATTGATTCATGTTGGCGCGTATGACATTCATCATACCGTATCCTAAAGTTTTCTTAAATCCTTTTTTTACTTGAAAATTATTATTAAAAGTGGTAACTTACTATTGCAGGCGAAAATGTAATAATTGCCTGATCAGTTCTTTTAATTTATCATTTTTAAATTATTATTTTATGAACATTAGTATTCAAACAGTGCATTTTGATGCAGACAAAAAGTTGTTAGAATTCGTGCAAAAAAAATTAGACAAATTAGAGACGTTTCATGATCGAATAACCAAGGTGGAAGTGTATTTAAAATTAGAAAGTTTGGCCCATGCGATTAAAGAAAAAGTAGTTGAAATTAAAATTCATATACCTAAGCAAGATTGCTTTGTAAAGGCAACTGCTACCAGTTTTCAAACAGCATTTGATCAAGCATTTGATTCTATAACGAATCAATTAAAAAAGAAAAAAGAGCGCATCGCTGCTTAATGATAAAATTTTCAAGCAAGTTCCATATCGCCCATTGTTTCAGTTTTTAACTGACAATGGGCTTTTTTGTTTTCCAATTTTGTTCGATTTAACCAATTACAGCCCTGAATTTGATATTATTTTGATTTTTACCTTGCTTTTGGGATAAAATATTGCCCTAAAATTTTGATAAATAAAGATTTCCATTACCTTTGCCATCCCAAAATTTGGGGATCGTTCTTTTATGACTTGCCGGAATAGCTCAGTTGGTAGAGCAGCTGATTTGTAATCAGCAGGTCGCGGGTTCGAGTCCCATTTCCGGCTCAAAAGTATTTCGGGCAGATGGCCGAGTGGTTAAAGGCGACAGACTGTAAATCTGTTCTCTCACGAGTACGTAGGTTCGAACCCTACTCTGCCCACAAAATTTTACGTATATTGCTTATCCAAATGAGCAATTACGTGAAATCCAGTTCTTTTGAATCTTCGTATAAGCGGGAGTAGCTCATTTGGTAGAGCGATAGCCTTCCAAGCTATAGGTGGCGAGTTCGAGCCTCGTCTCCCGCTCCAGTTTCTTGATGGGAAAGGCCGTTGTGGCTCAGTGGTAGAGCACTTCCTTGGTAAGGAAGAGGTCGTGAGTTCAATTCTCATCAACGGCTCAAAAGATTTGGTTGATAAAAAGTAGATAAAAGAAGAAAGCTATGGTCGATGGACTCGGTGGTCTATTGACAGCAATTATAAAAAACAAAAACAAATAAAGATGTCTAAAGAGACCTTTAAGAGGGAGAAACCTCACGTAAACGTTGGTACCATTGGCCACGTTGACCATGGTAAAACAACATTGACAGCTGCCATCACAGACGTATTGTCTCAAAGAGGTTTAGCTGCTAAGAAAAACTACGATGAAATTGATGGTGCGCCAGAAGAAAAAGAGCGTGGTATCACTATCAATACTGCACACGTAGAATACCAAACTGATACTCGTCACTATGCGCACGTTGACTGTCCAGGTCACGCTGACTATGTGAAGAACATGATCACTGGTGCTGCTCAAATGGATGGTGCTATTCTTGTAGTTGCTTCTACAGATGGTCCTATGCCACAAACTAAAGAGCACATCTTGCTTGCACGTCAGGTAGGTGTTCCTCAAATCGTAGTATTCATGAACAAAGTAGACTTAGTTGACGATCCTGAATTGTTAGACTTAGTTGAAATGGAAATTCGTGAAT
>CALLKA010000010.1 GCA_938008665.1 uncultured Bacteroidota bacterium | reverse complement strand
TAGGTTTGATGACTTCAACTTTAATTACACCTGATGGAAAAGTAATGGAAGCAGAGGCGGCACATGGAACCGTGACACGTCACTTCCGTGAGCACCAAAAAGGAAACAGAACTTCTACAAACCCTATTGCATCTATCTTTGCTTGGACGAGAGGGTTGGAGTTCAGAGGCCAATTAGATAATAACCAAGAATTAATTCGTTTTGCTAAAGCATTGGAAGATGTTTGTGTGGAAACAGTGGAGTCTGGTATAATGACCAAGGATTTAGCAGTATGTGTACATGGTAACAAGGTTAAACATGGCGATCACTATGTTTATACTGAAGAGTTTTTAGATGCGTTAGATGCGAATTTGAAAGCAAAGCTTGGGTAGTTGAATTTACTATTGAATAGCATAATATTGCTTATAAAAAAAGCGATCCCGTTTATCGGGATCGCTTTTTTTTATGGAATAGTACGATTAATTATCCTTTACCTTTTCCTTTAGTATCTTTTTTCATTTCAGCACATTTGCCGTCTTTCATACATTCTTTAGTGCATTTATGAGCTTTAGGATCTTTGGTTTCTTTCTTTTTACATTCAGTACATTTGGTTTTGTCTTTGCATTTTCCATCGCAATTGGCCATAACAGCAGTGGTAGAAAGTGAAAGTAAACCGGCTAATAAAAAAATGGCTATTTTTTTCATGGTTAAATTTTTTATGGTAATAGATTTGATTTCTAAATGCAATTTAATATAATTTATTTAATTATATGGTTTAGTTAGGATTGATAGATATCATATTTATGCAATAATTATTGAATTACTTCCAAAATGGGCTTTCCAATACTGCCACTTGGCATCTGAATTCCTAATAATGTGGTAATGGTAGGAGCGATATCCGTCATGTAGTTCACATTATTTACCTGACCCTTTTTGATCCCTTTTCCATAAAACAATAAAGGAATATGTGCGTCATAATTATAAAATACGCCATGACCTGTTCCGGTATTACCACCGCCAACCACACCTGATTTTGTAATGAACATTAAATCGCCACTTCTTTGTGGATTAAATCCATTGACTATTCGCTCTCTGATACTTTGTGGTAAGGGGGCATATGCAGCTTTACGTGATTCAACCACTTGAATAATATTACTTTTTTGTTCAAGATAATTGGTGATCAGGCTGGTTAATTTTTCTTGCGTAACTTGAAGGCTATCCATCAAATTATGGTTAAGGTAAATATTGAATTCGGTGATTGCTGAAATTAATTTTGAATTCAATCCTTTAGCAGTTAGCATTTTACCAAGTTCATTTTTAATACCATCATCTGTAATTGTACCAGCTGGTATTTTATGCTTTTGCGCATATCCTGGAATAGGGGCAACTGCATGGTCGGCAGTTAAGAAAACAGTATAGTTGTCTTTCCCAACTTGCTGATCAAGGGTAGTAAAAAATTGCGCCAATAGTTCATCTAATTTAATATAGCCATCCAATGTCTCCCATGAATTGGGACCAAAGGCATGTCCAATATAATCAGGAGAGGAAAAACTTATCGCCAATAAATCGGTAATGTCATCTAGTCCCATTTTTTCATTAATTAGGGTTTGGGTGGCAATATCTAAAACTAGATTGTTGCCATAGGGTGTGCTAGACACTTTTCCATAGTCTTTTCCAAGATAGGAGATTAAATTATAAGGGAAGCCATTGACTTCTTTACCAAATGGTTTAGATTCATATTCATTCTGGTCATTATCGCAATTGGCTTCATAAACTGATACTGGCAAGCTTAAGCTCCAACCTAGTTTATAAAAGCTATCTACTTTTTTTGCATTATTATAGTTGGTTAACCATGTTGGAAGGGTTTTCCCATAATAAGTGGAGCTGATAAAATTACCTGATTTGCTATCATACCAAAAAGCGCCATCTGCAGCATGTCCTGCGGGAATGATCGCGCCTCTATCCTTTAAGGAAACACCGTACACTTTGCTTTTAAAATTGGTAGCTAATTTTAGCTCATCTCCGAGGGTCGTAGTCCAAACATTCAATGGGCTCATTTTTCCTGCACTGCTATTTTCGATACCTACGGCTTGTACTGAATTATCTTCAACACAATACACCATTCGCTGCTGAATATTATCATACCAACTATTGCCCGTGATGCCATGAATGGCTGGCGTGCTTCCAGTATACACTGCTGTATGTCCACAAGCAGTGACAGTAGGTAAATAGGAGATCAGATTATTATTACAACTTGCTCCTTGATTCATCATCTTTAAAAAGCCATTCTGTGTTTTAAAGAAGGGTTTAAATTTATTGACGTAGTCCCATCGCATTTGATCAACGACGATGCCTACTACTAATTTTGGTTTTGTATCTGTTGCTTTAACTGGGTTGGCTTTTTGAGCAAAGGTTTGCGTTGCTATCAAGCCTACTATTAACAAAAGTGTAAATCGCATAAATTCTTGTTTAAATGATGCTGCAAATTACAGCTAATTATTAGTGTTTTAAACCTAAAATTTTATTAAATTTGCATAACTTAATCACACTTATTATGGCGGATATTTTTGAAAGACTCATTAAAAACTATGGCCCTATTGGGCAACATCGTGAAAGAGCACATGGTTACTTTGCCTTCCCAAAGTTAGAAGGGGAGATTGGTTCTAAAATGAAGTTTAGAGGTCAGGAAATGATTGTTTGGAGTTTGAATAATTATTTGGGCTTGGCCAATCATCCGGAAGTGCGAAAAGCAGATGCGGATGCAAGTGCTAAATATGGTTTGGCATTACCGATGGGTGCTAGGATGATGAGTGGAAATAGTGATTTGCATGAACAACTAGAAGCGGAGTTGGCTAGTTTTGAAAATAAGGAAGATGCCATTTTAATGAATTATGGCTATCAAGGAATCATGAGTGCCATTGATGCAATTTGTGGTCGTCATGATGTGGTTGTATATGATGCGGAGTGTCATGCATGTATTATTGATGGTTTAAGAATGTTGCCGGGGCATCGTTTTGTTTTTAAGCACAATGACGTAGAAGATTGTGAAAAGCAATTACACCGCGCACAGGCCTTAATTGAAAAACAGCAATCTGGTGGAATTTTAGTAATAACAGAAGGTGTATTTGGTATGGCTGGTGACCAAGGTAAGCTGAAGGAAATTGTTGATTTAAAATCAAAAGTGCCATTCAGAATGTTGGTGGATGATGCACATGGATTTGGTACATTAGGTAAAACTGGTTCCGGTGCAGGTGAGGAGCAAGGATGTCAAGATGGTATTGATTTGTACTTTTCCACTTTTGCAAAAAGTATGGCATCGATAGGTGCGTTTATGGCAGGCCCTAAAACGATTATTGATTATATCCGTTACAACATCCGTTCTCAAATATTTGCAAAAAGTTTACCCATGCCTTATGTGGTTGGAAACTTAAAACGGTTAGAGTTATTACAAACACAGCCTCACTTAAAGGAAAATTTGTGGAAAAATGCCCTTGCTTTACAAAAAGGGTTGAAGGAAAGAGGTTTTGATATTGGGAAAACAGATTCCGTAGTAACACCAGTTTATATGAAAGGAGGTGTTGAAGAAGCAACGCTAATGGTGATGGACTTAAGAGAGAACTATAAAATTTTCTGCTCAATAGTTGTTTATCCTGTGATACCTAAAGGACATATTATTTACAGGTTGATTCCGACTGCTGAGCACACGCAGGAGGAGATTGATTTAACTTTGAAAGCATTTAGCGAAACAAAAGCGAAGTTAGATGCTGGAGCTTATAAGTCAGCAGAGATTCCAGATATGGCGAATAAGTAGCAGTTTCTAAAATAGTAGTAGCGCATAAAATTTTAAAGAGCAGCATTGATTAGCGCAAGTCCAATTAATGCTGCTCTTTTTTTAGTACTTCAATACTCACATTCAATTCAAATCCAATAAGTAGAATGAGTGCATTTAAGTATACCAAAGTCATGACTACTAATACGGTTCCAATAGAGCCATAAATTTTACTATAGCTGCTAAAATTATTTACCCAATAAGAAAAGCCTAAGGTAGTAGCAAGCATTAAGAATGTGGAAAGGATAGCACCCGGCGACCATAAGGACCATCTTTCTTTGATATGGGGGGCGTATTTATAAATAAATGCATTACCAAAAAATAGTAATAAAATAATGATTCCCCATCTTATAAAGTTCCAATAAGGTATGATGGTTTTACGTTTGATATCAAAAACCTCTCTTAATAAAGTAGTTAACTGATCCTGTCCAATCAATACCAATAAACTCGCAAATACCAATAAGATTAATATGAGCGTAAGTCTTATGGCACGCCAGCGTTGGTGCAAAAAAAATGGTTTATGTTCCATGTATGATTTGTCAAAGCTGCGAATAATTCCAGTCATGGCATTAGAAGCATAAAAAAGTAATAATAAGAAACCGAATGAAAATATACCCACATGTTGACTCAGTAAATCATTAATTATGTCTAGTAGGAAACGATAAGTACTTGAGTTGGGTGAAATATCTTTAAAAATCGATAGTATTTGCTTTTTTATTTTTAATGTTTTTGGAAAATAGGGTATGATTGAAAATAAAAATAAAAAGGAGGCAGGAAGTGCCATAATTAAATTGAATGAAATTGCTGAAGCTCGATCATATAACCCAATGGTATTAAGTTGCGTGTATAGAAATTTGATTACTTGGTATAAGTTCACCCTTTCAAATCCTGGGATATAAACCAACTTCGCTTTTTGCTTTAAAAATTGAAGGATTGGCTGAATGAGCTTATTTAATATGTCGAATAGTTTGTTCAAATTTTATTTTTTAAAATGATCGTTATTGTTATTTCAATCGTTTATTATCTTCTTTCAGTTTCTTTTTTGCTTGGTATTCGTCTAGCTTTTTTTGGTATTCTTTCGCATAACGATTGTGTTCTTCATATGTGCTGCTAAAATGGTGGAATCCACTAAAGTCGGCTTTTGCAACAAAGTAAAGGTAATCCGTTTTAGGGGCATTCAATACTAAGTCAATCGTATTCGGCGATGGCGTGCAAATTGGACCCGGTGGCAAACCTAAATTTTGGTAGGTATTATAGGGAGAAGGGTTGGTTAAGTATTTTTCATAAATACGCGTAATGGTAAAATCTTGCATTGCATACTTAATGGTTGGGCATGCTTGCAATGGCATACTTTTTTTAAGTCTATTTTGGTATACGCTTGCAATTAAAATTTTATCAGAATCATTATTCGTTTCTTCTTCCACAATGGAAGCAAGGGTGTATACTTGTTGTTGCGTTAATCCAGTGTTTACTGCTTTGTTATTTCTGTTATTCGAATTCCAAAATTTACCATGTGCCTCTTTCATTTTTTTTAATAATTTGGACATGGATGTGTTCCAATAAAACTCGTAGGTATTTGGAATAAATAAAGTGAATAATTGTGCGGTGTCAATATTGAATGGCGCCAATGAGTCATTACTATTCAAAAACATGACAGCTTCAGTACTATCGGTGGTAAAAGTGGTAGAGATTAATTTTGCTAAATCCCCCTTGGTTCTTACTTTGTTTAATATAAATTTTACAATGGGTTGTTGGTTGTTGCGAAGCATGCGTAAAATTGAAAATAAGTTCGCATTTTTCTTAACTAGGAAGGACCCGGATCTGGTTTTATTTTGAATATCAAATAGTGGGGCAAGTAGGGTGAAGCTTATTTTTTCTGGTATAATGTGATGTACTACCAAGCTATCACCTAAGTCATTTATCGACATGGTGCTTTTGTCATAATGAAAACTAACCTGTGCTTCGGGAAATGAAGTAGCTTTTATAAAGATTATATAAGCTTCATAACTGATGATAATAAGAAAAGCGAGCAGAAACAATTTTTTCATTGGGATTTCCACTTAATTATTTTTATAAATGGGTAGGGTAAAGTTAAGTTTTGTAGTCCATAAATAAAAAATCCCTCCCTTTGAAAGAGAAGGATTTAGGATAAATTTATTATAAATGAAGGCAATGCTAACTTTCGTTTGATTGCTCCAAATGGTCGTTATTTCTTTGTATTTGCTGGCGGCGGCGGAGTAGCCATTGCTGGAGCAGATTGTGGTTGTGCAGGTGCAGTTAAAGGTGCAGTTGCTGAAGTATTTACTTTTTGTAATAATCCTTTGTCTGAGTCAGTAGTGCCTGATTTTAAGAACACGGTTGACGTTATCGCTAAAATGGCAATTAATGCAGCAAAAATCCAGGTTCCTTTTTCAAGAACATCAGTTGTTTGCTTAACACCCATAAAATTATTTGATATGCCACCCACATTTGCGTTCAATCCGCCTCCTTTAGGGTTTTGAATCAAAACCATAAATCCAAGGCCGAAACATGCTGCGATAATTAAAATCAGGAATAAAGTAATCATTTTCTTTTTTTTAGTTGTTCAATTCTGGACGCAAAATAAACGGATTTTTCAGGAAAAATAAAACTTAATTTCGAATATAGGGCAATTGCCTTCCTAGAATTGCCTTGTTTCTCCCATACTTCAGCCATCGCTTCGGTGACCACTTCCTCCATTATATTGGCTTTTTCAGCGATAGCAGTGATCTCTTTTTCCTGTGCTTCTGCTAATTCGGGTGTATTTGGAACCCCCTCTTTTTCTTTCAATACTTTTAACCAAGCAGTAAAACTGCGTAATTGTTGGGTAAATTTATCCTGGGGCAGGGTAGTAAGGTCAATTTCGATGCCTTGAGCTGCAAAATAGTCCTTTTGAAGGGGTGTTAGCTCCATTTCATATGCTGCAGTGTCCAAAGTCACAGGCTCCTTAAATTGGGCTAATTGATCCGATATCATGGAACTTAACTTTTCCTCCATGGGGGCGGAAATGGTATCGGTATCCTCCAATTTAAGCCATTGATGAATTTGTATTGCAGCCGGGAAAAAAGAGGTGGTTTTTTGCAATTGGGTCAAAAGTAAAGGCGAATTGGATAAATCATATTTTTTTGCCAATAGAAATTGTAAGCTAGGACTATAAGGGTGTTTTTCCACCCATTGCACTAATTCTTTGGTTTCAATGGCTTCTAAATTCGAGTGGCCTGTCCATTGCAATAAAATATTATTTAGTAAGGTGGGTGTCATTAATTACCAGTTTGAAAAAATTTGGTTAAAAATATCATCCGTTATATTTCTTAATATATCACTCATTAATTGTCCTTCGGCCTGACTTAAGGTTAAGTTAGCAGAGAAGTCAAAATTACGTGTCACATCAAACTCTTGTTCTTTGTTTTCTAGTGTCTTTTTCAAAATCACATGCACGGTAACAGTAAGGCGATTGGTACTAGCCTGTTGCGCGCTTACACCCACCGTTTGTGAAGGATCATAATTAGTAATGGTTGCGTATATTTGATAATGCGCATCATCACTATTAGTGCGTGTTAATTTCGTTTGACTAATTATTTTTTGCAGCAACTTGTCTGTAAGCTGAGGGGCTATTTGCGGGTTCACATATCTAGCCTTATTCTCTATAAAACCAATTTTAATGGTTTTTATGTTGTCAGGAATCACAGCATCCTTAAAGCTGTATATTCCACAACCGCTTAAACCCATACTTATTAAAATAAGTAAAGCCAATGTATGTTTAAAATAATTATTCTTCAATGTCGTATTCTTTAATTTTTCTATATAAAGTACGTTCGCTTATGCCTAGGTCTGTTGAAGCATCCTTACGTCTGCCTCTGTGTTTTTTCAAGGCCTTTAAAATTAGTTCTTTTTCCTTATCCATGATGTTTAGTGACTCATCTACTTCATACATGCCTTGTTGTTCGTTATCAATAATTACGGGCTGTTGATTTGGATGGGCTATTTGATTGGATGGATGATGTATGATTGGGCCAACGGCGGTTGGAGCAGGGGATAAGTCGTCTTTTAATTCGTTTAAAATCGATTCTCTATTAAAATGAACATTTTGGCCACCCAAGGATGGGTTTTGTAAAATTTCAACAAACATTTTTTTAAGTTCATTGACATCTTTCTTCATATCAAAAAACAACTTGTATAATATTTCTCTTTCATTCGCAAATTCACCTACTGGAACATTTCCAGTGACCATTGGCATTTTATTTACATGTGGTTGTGGTAAAAATTCTGCAAGCGTAATAGCATTGATTGTTTCACTTTTGCTTAACACGGAAATTTGTTCAGCAATATTTTTAAGTTCGCGCACATTGCCTGGCCATGGGTATTGCGCAAGCAATTCTCTTGCTTCCGCGTCTAAAAAAATTGGTTTGGTTTTGTATTTATCAGAAAAGTCAACCACGAATTTTCTAAATAACAATGGAATATCTTCTTTTCTATCTCTTAAGGATGGTACGCGAATAGGCACCGTATTTAATCGATAATAAAGATCCTCTCTAAAACGACCTTTTTGTGTAAATTCTAGTAACTCTCTATTCGTAGCTGCAATAACACGAACATCTGATTTCTGTACTTTGGAAGAACCCACACGAATAAATTCACCAGTCTCTAAAACGCGTAATAATCTTGCCTGGGTACCTAAGGGTAATTCTCCAATTTCATCTAAAAATATAGTACCGCCACTTACGGTTTCAAAATAACCTTTGCGACTATCTACCGCACCAGTGAAGGAACCTTTTTCATGACCAAATAATTCAGAATCTATCGTGCCTTCAGGAATCGCACCGCAGTTCACAGCAATAAATGGATTGTGTTTTCGTGCGGATAAGCTATGTATGATTTGAGAGAATACTTCCTTACCAACACCACTTTCACCCACAATTAATACTGTTAAATCCGTAGCGGCTACCTGTGCTGCAGTATTTAATGCATGGTTTAAAGTAGGGGTATTTCCTATAATACTAAATCTATTTTTTAATGTCTGCAAATCCATACTAGTTCGTTTTTAATGTACCCAATAAAGTGCCTTTTGTAAATCCTGCAATAAAAATTTCAACATAGTCCCCTTTTTTTATTGGATGGTTTAATTTAGGGAATACCACCACTTTGTTTTGACTGGTGCGGCCCATCCATTCGGCGTCGCTTTTTTTACTATTCCCTTCTATAAGGACTTCAAAAGTTTTGCCTACATCTCTTTTATTACTTTCATTGGAAAGCGTCCATTGCACATCAACAATTTCTTGTAATCTTCTTTTTTTAACTTCCTCTGGAATATCATCTTCGTATCTTTTTGCAGCAAGTGTGCCTGGTCGTTCTGAATAAAAATACATATAGCTATAATCGTATTGTGCAGCTTGCATAATACTGATCGTATCTTGATGATCCTGTTCTGTTTCGGTACAAAAACCTGCAATGATATCAGAGGAGACAGTGCACTCTGGCATTATTTCTTTGATGCGTGCTACTTTGGATAGATACCACTCACGGGTATAAGTTCTGTTCATTAATTGTAATACGCGTGTGCTTCCGCTTTGCACGGGCAGATGAATGTATTTACAAATGTTCGGATACTTTGCCATGGTGAATAGCACTTCATCCGTAATATCTTTTGGGTGGGATGTGCTAAACCGAACCCTTAAAGTTGGACTAATTAAAGCAACACTTTCAAGCAGCATAGCAAAAGTAGTACTTGAATTATTTTCAGGGTTGTTCCAATAATAGCTGTCCACATTTTGCCCTAATAGGGTAATTTCTTTATATCCTTTGTCAAATAAGTCCCGACATTCTGCTACAATTGAAAATGCGTCTCTGCTTCTTTCACGACCTCTTGTAAATGGTACAACACAAAAACTACACATATTATTACAACCACGCATGATGGATACAAATCCACTAATGCCATTGCTATCTAAACGAACAGGGGAGATATCGGCATAGGTTTCGTCTCGGCTTAATAAAACATTGACTGCCTTTTGACCAGTGCCTGCATCATTAATTAAATCGGGGAGTGATCGGTATGCGTCTGGTCCAACCACTATATCCACCAATTTCTCTTCCTCTAATAATTTTGATTTTAGTCTTTCTGCCATGCAACCTAAAACACCCACCAATAGTCCTGGATTTTGTGTTTTTAATTTTCTAAACTCAGTTAAACGTTTGCGCACAGTTTGTTCCGCTTTTTCGCGGATGGAACAAGTGTTTAATAATATCAAATCGGCAACTTCAATATTTCTTGTACTACCAAAACCATTTTTTGCTAATATAGATGCCACCACTTCACTATCTGCAAAGTTCATCGCGCAACCATAGCTTTCGATATAGAAATGCTTTGTGAAATGATCCTGTTGCGTTGCATCAGAAAAAACCTCACCTTGCCTTAATTCATCATGTTCCTTGTTCAAAGTCTGCAATAATTCCATTCCACTATTTTAAAGGACAAATTTAGTAAAAATTTATAGTATATGTCAACTTGTCATACACTATTCCCTAATTATTTGATAATTAAATCATTATTAAGGGTAATTAAATATATAAGTGATTCGGAAAGTTTTCACAAAAAATTACATGGCCTTATAAATCAATCATTTACTATTGATTGGTATATTTGATAAAAACCGGCAAATGCGTAAAGGGCTTCTATTTATTTTGTTTTTTCATTTTGCAATTGTACTAATCGCACAAAATATTACCGTAACAAAATTACGCTCTGAAACTGGCAGAAATATCCGAAAGGATAATGACACTTCCCGCTGGAATTGGAAGCAAGGGGGCTTGTACAACTTTAATTTATCACAAAGTTCATTGAGCAATTGGGCTGCCGGGGGTGATAATTTTAATATGGCTATTGGATCCTATTTCAATTATTTTCTTTTGTTTAAGAAGCCGCATCAAAATTGGGATAATAATTTAGATGTTAATCTTGGGTTTATTCAATCTACTAGTTTGGGTGGGCGAAAGAATGACGACAGATTTGATTTATTAAGTAAGTACGGATACCAAATTGATACTTCTGGTATGTGGTTTGTTTCTGGACTATTTAATTTTAGATCTCAATTATTTCATGGTTATAGTTTTAGCGGAACTAATAAAACATTAACCTCTTCTTTTTTATCACCAGCATATATTATTTTGTCCGCAGGTTTGGATTTTAAACCTTCTAACCGTTTTTCTATATTCTTTTCTCCTTTAACTTCAAGAACCACCTTAGTTTTAAATAAAACATTATCCGACTTAGGTAAGTATGGGGTGCAGCCAGGGTCGAAAATTTCAAAGGAGACGGGTACGTTTATTACAATTAACTATGCTGATGACATTGCAACCAATGTGATGTATCGTGGTAGGGCGGATTTGTTTTCAAATTATAATGAAAAGCCGGAGAATTTAAATTTATACATGACCAATTATTTCAGCTTTAAAATAAATAAATATTTTTCAGCTACCTATAATTTGGACTTGATCTATGATGATAAAATTAAAATATTTGGTCCTACAAAATCATCTCCGGGTTTACAGCTTAAAAGCATCATTGGCATTGGGTACCAAAAAACTTTACAAGTAAAAAAGACTTTGATTAAAACAAAACTATAAAGTAACGGCTTTAAGTGTATGCTTTATTTTATTTGCTTTATGTGTTAAATCCTGATAGTCGCTACTGATAATAGTTACATGCCCCATTTTACGACCAGGCTTGGTTTGTTTTTTACCATATAAGTGCACAAAAACATTGTCCATTTTAAGTACCTCATCTAATCCTTCATAAATCACATCTCCAGTAAATCCTTCCGCACCAATAATATTCACAATCGCAGAAGGTAAAATTTCATCTGGATTACCCAATGGATAATTTAACAATATGCGCCATAGCATATCATATTGGCTACTATAGTTTGCTTCAATGGTGTGATGTCCGCTATTATGCACTCGAGGGGCAGTTTCGTTCACAAGGACATCCCCAGATTTATCAATAAATAATTCAATGGCAAAAAGGCCAGGACTATTTAATCCACTCATTACTTTTCGTGCAATCGCTTGGGCTTTCCAAAGTTGCTTTTCTTCTAATTTTGCTGGGCTTAATTGATAGTCGAGTAAATTATATATAGGATCAAAAATCATTTCAGCAGGAGGGTAGATGATTGTTTTTCCTTCCGCATTCATGCCAACAATCAGTGCAATTTCTTTTGCGATGGCTACCTTTTTTTCAAGGACTGCAGGTGCATTGAACCCTAATTCAATTTCCTTTTCACTATTAATTACTTGCACCCCTTTGCCATCATAACCACCTTCCCCTAATTTATGAACAGCAGGTAAAAAAGTAATATGTTGTAATAGATCTGATTGGTGTTGTGTAATATGAAATTCAGATGTAGGGATTTCATTTTTTTGATAAAACTCTTTTTGAAGAATTTTGTTTTTTATAATGCGAATGGCAGCTGGAGTAGGGTAAACTTTAACACCTTCTTGTTCCAGTTTTTCCAATGCTTCCACATTCACTGCTTCAATTTCAATAGTGAGTGCGTCTAATTGCTTTCCAAAGTTATATACTGAATTAAAGTCCTGAATATTGCCCAAGGTAAAATGATGACATAAATGAGCAGCAGGACAGTGTGCGTCGTTTTCTAAAACATAAGTAGTCACATCATAGTTTGCTGCAGCTTGCAATAACATGCGCCCCAATTGTCCGCCGCCTAGAATTCCTACTTTCATTTATTTATACCTTTTTACAAAGATAAGGGGTCTTGCTTAAGTTTTCATTTTGCAAGGCGATCAAAAGCAGTTAAATTTGTGATTATTAATAGCTAAGTACCATGCCTACACCGATTATTACCGTTAAAAATTTGGTTAAGAAATATGGCAATTTTACAGCAGTGAATGGGATTAGTTTTGAAGTGAATCCCGGTGAAATTTTCGGACTTTTAGGCCCCAATGGCGCTGGCAAATCCACTACCTTAGAAATCATTGAAACATTAAGAGAAAAAACGAGTGGAGAAATTTGGGTGAACGGATTAAGTATTGACGATGCGCCAGAAGCTATCAAAAAAATTATTGGTGTTCAATTGCAAACAGCTGGCTTTTATCCCAGCTTAACTTTAACAGAACTCATTGAATTGTTTGTTGGATTATATCAAACTGAAATTGATCCTTTATCCTTACTAAATAAAGTAAATTTATCCGACAAGGCGAATGCGAAATTTAAACAATTAAGTGGGGGGCAAAAACAAAGATTCTCTATCGCAACCACATTAATCAATAAACCAACCATTGTTTTTTTAGATGAACCCACTACTGGGCTTGATCCGCAAGCACGTCGTAATTTATGGGATTTAATAAAAGAGATTAGGGACAATGGGACAACTGTAATTATTACGACACATTATATGGATGAAGCGGAAGTTTTGTGTGATCGTGTGGCCATTATAGATAGTGGTGAAATAATTGCAATTGATACCCCCAATGCCCTCATTGATGAATTGGTGGCAACTGGTTTTGAAAAAGTGAAGGAAGTAAAAAAAGCAAATTTGGAAGATGTATTTATTCATCGTACAGGAAAAGCTTGGAGAGAAGATTAATTAAAATCAATAAAATATTCTTAAAATAAATTACTTATTATGACCGTAGATCCTCGTTACCCAATTGGAAAATATGAGCCCATGCCTTTTTCTGAAGCAACAAAAAAGCAATGGATCAATGAAGTTAGGGTTACTCCAGCTGATATTGAATTTACAATACAGCATTTAGATAAGGCACAATTAGATACGCCATATAGAGAAGGTGGTTGGACTGTACAACAGTTGATTGGACACATTGCGGATAGTCACATGAATGCTTTCATTCGATTTAAATTAGCACTCACGGAAGATACACCTCCAATAAAACCTTATCAACAGGATGCCTGGGTAAATACGGCAGATGTATTAAACACGCCTGTGAATTATTCAACCACCATTTTGCATGCACTTCATCATCGTTGGGTTAATTTACTAGAATCAATGACTGACGAACAATGGCAACGTAAATTATACCACCCTGAACGTAAAGCAGATGTAAGTTTGTGGGATATGCTTTGTATTTATTCCTGGCATGGGAGGCATCATATCGCACATATCAAAAATTTATGCGAGCAGAAAGGTTGGTAAGTTAAAATGACTTTAATTCGATTTGTATAGTTGGCTTCGGTCCACTTCGGCAACTAAAAATACACTTCCAATCACCAATATTAAATCATTAGGTGTAGCATTTTTATTTGCAGATTGTAATGCAATATTTACATTTTCGAACTGGCTGCCAATTAAATCAAATGTATTTCCTTTACTGGCTAATTCACTTACGGCTAATGCCCTAGGAATGTGTGATTGTGTAAAATAGTATTTCGCTTGTTTGGGTAGTAAATTTAAAACGGCATTCACATCCTTGTCTTTGACCATGCCTGTTACGATATGTAATTGTGTATAGTGTAGGCTTTCTAATTGTTCTAATAATGCTTTTATACCGTGTTCATTATGTGCTACATCTAAAATGATTCTTGGGTTTATTTGTATGCATTCCCATCTGCCCATTAGCCCTGTATTTTTTTTAACATTAAGGAGCCCCTTCAAAAGCTTTTTGGTACTTAGTTTCCAGCCCATCGTGGCTAGTATTTGCATTGCCACTAAAACACCTTTTAAGTTTTTATATTGGTATTTTCCAGGTAAATCGCATTCTACTGTAAATGATTTTGGGAATAAGGGAGCGTCTAATAAATGAATGAGTGGTTGATTAAATTCAAAAAAGGAGGTTTGCCAATAATTTTGGAAGAATTTAAACTGAATAAAATCTTCTGCATAATAGATGGGTGCATTTAAACTATTGGCTTTTTGATCAAATATATTTTTTGTCTCAGGAATTACTTCGCTAATGACAATTGGGGTAGCCGCTTTTATGATACCTGCTTTTTCAGAGGCAATTTCAGGTAATGTATTTCCTAGTAGGGCCATATGATCCATGCCTATATTGGTGATAATACTTAATATTGGATTTATAATATTAGTGCTGTCTAATCTACCCCCCAATCCTGTTTCAATAATGGCAATATCTACATGCTCATCGGCGAAGTATTCAAAAGCCATACCTACGGTAATTTCGAAAAAGCTAGGTGCTACTTTTTCAATAAATGGTTTCATTTTATTTGTAAATGAGGTCACAAATGTTTCCGAGCACATGATTCCATTCACTTTGATGCGCTCTCTAAAATCATATAAGTGTGGGGAAGTGTATAATCCGGTTTTATATCCTGCTTCTTGTAATATAGATGCCAACATATGACTTGTTGAACCTTTCCCATTGGTGCCTGCAATATGTATTGTTTTGAATTTATTTTGAGGGTTGCCCAAAAAATCACAAATAGCAATAGTATTATGTAAGTCGGCCTTTATCGCAGCAGGACCTATCCGACTAAATAAAGGTAGGCGACTATATAAGTAGTCAATGGTGTCTTGATAGGACATTTTAGTTGTTGAAAATTTTATTGGTTTTCAAACTTGAATTTAACAGTCACATTGGAACTGTGGTCAGAAGTATTAAAGCTAATTTTAGTCAGGTATTGAACAATTGCTTTTTTATATTTACTATCGTTGGAGGAAGAACCTTTTACAATTTGTACAAAGCGACCAGTGCCTGATGGGTTCACTTCAATTTCAGCATAAATAGTGGCAGGTTCCACATCCCCATTAAACAAATAGGCTTTGGTAATACGTCTGTCACCTTTGGTCACAAATGGACCGCCTTCGCCAGAATAACTTTTCCCATCAATACTTCCACCTGCAACACCTTGATCACCTTTGCCTCCGGCAATACCTTGGTCTTTCACATCGTTGTAACTGTCTTGGTTATTGCCGCCCTTCCCATTGCCGCCAGCATATTTACCCATCAATGCTTTTGGTTTTGGTGCAGGAGGAACTGGTGTCGATTTTAATTTATTTTTAGCATTGGATGATTTTATCGCTTCATCATTTTCATCTGTAACGCTATTATCAATTTTAATGGCTTTTGTATTCGCACTTGCTTTTACCATTTTTGAATTTCCTATTTCTGGGGCTGGGGCCTCTTTACTTTTTGGAGCTATATCGCCTGCACCTGTTTCACTATTGCCTAAATTCACTTCCATATAACTTGGTTCAGGTGGAAGGATGGTTGGAGCAGCTTGGTTCCAATTAAATATAAAAAACAACAAGGAGAGTAACACGCAAATAAGCGAGGTATAAATTCCTGCTTTAATATTCTTTTGTTGTTCAAAATTTAATTCCATAGCTTAAAATTAATGGAAAAATACATCATAACCCAATCTGCAAAGCGTAGCAATAATAACAATTAAAAAAACAGTACGAATAAACTGATTCCCTTTTTGAATGGCCATCTTGGATCCAAGTATACCACCAACCGCATTACAAATGGCCATGGGGATCGCGATAGACCACATAATGCTTCCTTTAATGATAAATAACACAATGGATCCAAGGTTCGTAGCCAAATTCACTACTTTGGCATGTGCATTGGCTTGCAAAAAATCAAACCCCAAAAAGCTAATAAAAGCGAGCACCAATAAGCTTCCAGCACCCGGACCTATAAAACCATCATAAAAACCCAGTGCCAAACATAGTAATGCGCCTTTGCTTGTTGAAAATTCCAAAGCATTATTGGTATTGGATTGCCCTAAGCTTTTTTTTGTGAAAGTATAAATGGCAATGATCACCAACACGAAAAATATTATGGGTTTCATGTAATGATTGCTCACAATGGTTAAGCAATAGGAGCCTGTAAATGATGCAGCAAAAGCAATGCTGGTGAAAAGAAATATTCTTTTTAAGGGAATTTTAACTTTTTGCAGATATTCTCTGGCTGCAAAAAAAGTACCAGTGAAGGATGGAATTTTAAGTGAGCCAATTACACGCGCAACTGATTCATTGGGCATTAAAATTAAACCAGCAGGTGTTTGAATTAATCCGCCACCGCCAACGATCGCATCTACAAATCCGGCGACAAATGCGATAATGCATAATAATATTAACGTATTATCCATTCATTTTTTTTGACGGCCATGTATTAATAACAATGCCTGATAATATAATTAAACCGCTGATGGCTTGAAATATGGTAAAGGTTTCATTGAGTACAAACACTGCTTCAATGGAACTTAATAAAGGAATCAGCGTACCAAACAATGCTGTTTTACCTACTCCTAATCTACTGATAGCACTATTCCATAAAAAGTAAGCAATGGTTGAATTGCCAATACCAATATATAAAATGATGATCAAAAATTGGCCAGATAAAATTACTGGTTGTACAAAACTCATCTCATAAATTGAAAATGGAAATAGATACTTTGAATATGGCATTGAACACTAACGATGTGGTGATGATTAAGAGCATTCTCCAGAAAGTTGTTGATGGATTCCTTCCGAGTAGTGAAATTGTTGATTGGGTTTATTTGGAAGCAAATAAGTAGTCCGCCTTGAACAATTTAGTATTTAAAAATTGCAACGCTATAGTAAGGCCGCTGCGATAGCGATATAGCTCGCAAGATGATTTAGTGAGCGACACCAACTTTGGCTGTAACTTTTAAAATTGTAAGAAAAAGAATTTTGAAATCAAAAAAAACAGAGCATCGTTGTAAATACTCTGCATCAAGCCGAACCTTTTCAGCAATTGATAAATCATCTCGCCCATTGACTTGAGCCCATCCTGTCAAACCAGGTGTTAGTGCATCGATTCCTAATTCTGTGCGCATAGTAATTAGGTCGTCTTGGTTAAATAGGGCTGGGCGAGGGCCGACTAAACTCATATCACCTATGAATATGCTCCACAGTTGAGGCAATTCATCTAAACTACTTTTACGCAAAAAAGGGCCTATTGGCGTTAGCCATGTTTGTGGGTCTTCCAGTAAATGCGTGGCCACAGAAGGTGTATCGACTCGCATGCTACGAAATTTTGGCATTGAAAAAGGTTT
>CALLKA010000009.1 GCA_938008665.1 uncultured Bacteroidota bacterium | reverse complement strand
TTAACTTAGTTCAAATGTATTTCATAATTTATAGTTACCATATTGTAAGATTATTAGCCAGGATGCTATTTGGCTTGGCTTTATCTGAAATTAAAGCTGATAAATTATTAAAAAATATTGAATTGCAATTTAATGGGAAGTTTGAACCTACTACCTTCAAAAAAATTAAAAAATTTCAAGGGATACAGCAATTTATTATCAATGATAGCTTTGCAAATTTCGAAAATAGGACAACGAATACAAAAGAAAGAGAAAATAATAAGCTGTATTTTATACTAGCAAGTTTATACGATGACTTGATGGATGAAAATATAGTAAGTCAAGCTGTTTTAAATGAAATGTTTTTACATCCTGAAAAAGCAAATCCAAACAGCTTTTGTGAAACCGTTTTGATTGATACCCACCTAAAGTTACTAAGCCGTGTTTATAACAAGGAAGCATATCAAAAAGTGCTCAATAATATTCATCAAGCACAAATAGACTCATTAGAACAATTAAAAAACGATATTTCATTACAACGTATTTTATCTATTACTGAGCGTAAAGGCGGGTATAGCTTATTAATGTGTAGGCAATATATTGAAATGGCCACCAATGAAAATATTGATAATTGTTGGTATCAATTAGGCGGCATGATTCAAATGTCAAACGACTTATACGATATATATAAAGATACCATGGCGGGCATACATACATTTGCCAATACACAAAACGAATTCGAAAAAATAAGGGATCAGTATATATCACAAGTGCACAAGTACAATCAAAGTATTGAAAAGCTAGAATACGATGATTCAAAAAAATTAAAATTTCAAATTAAATTATCACTGATACCAGCGTTAGGCTATGTTGCATTAGAAAATTTAAAGCAACTACAAGGGAAAGCCAAAAACTTAAAGCCGTTTAAAGATTATGCAAGAAAAGATTTGATTGTGGATATGGAAAAAGTTAAAAATATAATCAAACTAATAAAATTCAGCTATCAAATAGCAAATAATAAAACAATCAATATTTAGCTAATTACGATTACATCTTAATATACCTGATTTTGCTTTTTGATCCATTGAATTTTTAAATGCATGATTTTTCATCGCAATACAAATATTATAATAGTCAATGGCTTCCTTAAAATTCTTATTGGCCTCGTATATTAATCCAATTTGCAACGCAGCTCTTGATGCAAAGTAGTCTGGCAATTGAGCCCCTTTTTGAATAGTTGACTTATAAAACTTTATGGCTTGTTCGTGATCACCCATAATATCATAAATACGTCCTAACCGATAGGGGAACTCGGCTTTCTCTGCTTGGGTATTAAAATCGAGGGTGGTTTTATCTGCTAAAATCAATAAAGCTTGCTTTTGTAAGCCCCCATCACTTAAAATTCGCGCTTTTAACAAAAGCGCGTTTGGCCAAACACCCGATTTTGCATTTTGTTGGGCAAGTTTATCTGCATCTGTTATTTGTGAGCCCTTCGCGATAACTTCATTACGATAAAATTCAGCTTGTTTGATATTGTTTTGTAAATAGGCAATCCAACTCAATTTTTCATAGGCATCTTTGATATAAAAATTGCCTTTAAACTGATTAGTAAAATGGGTAAACTCCTTTTGTGCCAAATCAAGTTTCATTTGATTAAAATAAGCAAACCCCTTTTCATAATGCCAAAATGGGATGTTCAAATAAGCGGAGGTCATTTCAATCCCGTTGGCCAACTCAAGCGCTTTTGTTGCATTTTGATGATTTAGGTATAAATTAGTAGCCATGTATGCATGAATATGATTTTTTTTGAAATCATAATTCGTATTTTCAATAAAGTCAAAGGTTTTTTTAGCATTTCCTTCAAAATTCATAATTAAATACGGGTAAACGAGCAAAGCTTCATTTAAACATATTTTCGCGTATGCATCTTTACTGTTTATATAGCTAAGTACAAGCTCATTCCCCTTTTTTATATTTCCATTAAATCCCAATAAATTTAACATCCATTGATAATTAGTTGGGGCAGACCCAACTAATGTAGTTAATAAACCAAAGTATAAATTATTAGGACTAAAATTAGGATACAACTTACTATTATCTTTGAAATTAAAATATGCTTTTCTAAAATCTAAAGCGGCATCCCAATTTCGATCAAATCGAACAGCAGCGACAGCTTTATGTAAATGCAATAAACCCAAGCTGTATAAATAAAATGGTGAGTTTTTAGGGCCTTGCTTAAATATGTTTATTCTTTTTTCAAATTGCGGGTATAATGTATTGTAGTCAGTGGTAGATTCATTAAAAAATAATTGATATAAATCGGCATAACTATCTAGTAAGGCATATGCTAAATTATTGGGGTTCTTTAATTTTTCAATCGCAATTAATTTTCGCGCTTCTGGAATTCTTAGTGAAGTAATTGATTCATAAATGGTTTGTACATTATCATTCCAATTGTATTGTTGTTGTGCTGATAAAATAAAAGGGATTAAAAAAAAGAATAACACTAACAATCGCTTCATAACTGTAAAAATAATGAATATGCCCTTAATGGTCCTAATGCTAATTAATGGCGCCTTATATTATTGATTTACAATATGTTATGTTAAATCGCCTATTGTCCAAGATCAGAAATTTATACAATATTTTTTTGAATCGGCTAATCCTATATAACAGAAGTAAATTACTTTTACTTAGTTAAATTATTCTTTATGAAAAGTAGGATGTCAAAAATTATTTTGTTTTTATTATTAAGCGTTAGCGCCAATGCACAAGTATTGCCTTTAAAGGAACAAGCAAAAGTGATTGATGCTGTTTTAGAAAACAGACTGAATCAATTATTGCCAACATTGATGGAAAAAAATAATATTGATATGTGGGTTATTATATCAAGGGAGTATAATGAGGACCCGGTACTTAAAACAATGCTTCCTGCAACCTGGTTAAGCGCTCGACGTAGAACCATTCTTGTTTTTTATAATAACCCAATCACTAAAATATATAAAAAATTTGCAGTTGCTAGATACAGCGTTGGTGATAATATTGAAGCTAATTGGGATATGAAAAAATTTCCTGACCAATGGGATGCATTAAATAATATTATTGAAACTTATCGTCCGAATAAAATTGCATTAAATACCTCACAAAATTTTGGACATGCAGATGGTATTGACCATACAGAATATGAGCAATTCACACAAAAACTTTCTGCTAGCAATAAAACGAAGGTGGTGTCTGCTTCAAATTTAGCAGTTGCATGGCTTGAAACAAGAACACCAATGGAGATGCAATATTATTCTCAATTAAATAGCATAACACATAAAATAATTGCGGAAGGCTTTAGTAGTAAAGTGATTACACCTGGCATCACGACTACCGATGATATGGTATGGTGGTTTAGACAAAAAGTGAATGATTTAGGATTAGACACTTGGTTTCACCCATCAGTTGAAATTCAAAGAAATGACAATGCCATATTTGATCATCTGAAAGCGTTTACAAATACAGATAAGGATAACATCATTAGAACAGGCGACTTGTTGCATGTAGATTTTGGCATTACTTACTTAAGATTGAATACTGATGTGCAAGAACACGCTTATGTGCTTGGTCCTGATGAAAGAGAAGCACCCTCCTACTTAAGCAATGGCCTAAAAACAGCGAATAGGTTGCAGGATATACTAACGCAGCAATTCAAAGAAAATAAAACAGGTAATAAAATTTTATCTGACGCTTTAGCACAAGCAAAACAAGAAAATATAAAAGGAGTAATATACACACACCCCTTAGGTTTTCATGGGCATGCAGCAGGTCCCACCATCGGAATGTGGGATAACCAAAATGATACACCAGGAAGTGGTGATTACCCAATGCATTATAAAACAGCCTATTCTATTGAATTAAATGCTGCTACTTTCATAAAGGAATGGAATAAAGAAGTTCGATTTATGTTAGAACAAAATGGTTATTTTGATGGAAAGAATTTTGACTATCTAGATGGACGTCAACAAACCATTCACATCATAAAATAAGGATCTATTAAATGATCACCACACTATTTGTGGTGCCGAATACATTTTGCGCTTGTGCATCTGCTTGCTCGTCATTTAACCAGGTCTTCTTGTCTACTAAGTATTTGAATTCATGTTGTGTGCCCTTGTCAATATTCATTTCAAGTGCAAAGCCACCCTCTTTTTTCTTGGTTAAGGCAATGCCTTTTTTCCACTCATTGTTTAAGCCAAAAATTTCAACCTTTTTTGCTTCAGCTTCAACAGTAAATTTTACTTTGCAATAATCTTTTGTTTTGTAGTATTTCTTTTCTATCATAAAATGTGATTTAATATTTATACCTATCTGCATCAAAGGTAACCCCTATCTAGCTTGATTATAATTTATTCGAGTGTAAACTTTTACTAACAAACAACCATTATGATTCCGCAAACGTTGCAAATAAAAAAGGCTCCAAATTTTGGAGCCTTTTTTATAAAAGTCATTTATTGTAAATTATCCGTGGAAGAATGCTACAATATAATAAGTGATTGCAGCAAGTACCGCACTTACAGGAATGGTTAACACCCATGCCCATAGTAAGTTGGTAGTCACTCCCCATCTA
>CALLKA010000008.1 GCA_938008665.1 uncultured Bacteroidota bacterium | reverse complement strand
CTTCCGATACATCGGGAGGGCGTTATTATTTTAAAACCTTTTATACAAATTCAAAGGAATAGCGATTACACTAATTCATTTGAATTACTAAAACCTTGCATCATGTTCCCAATAGGAATTTCATTGTAGGACAATGCATAAAACCATAATTGGATGGCAGCAGGCGAAATTGATTCTACAAAAAAGTTGGCCTTACTTAAAAGCGGAACTAACTTTTCAGTAAGTTCTTTCATTTCATTAATATCAATTGCTTGTGACCATTGATTTAATAATGATTTTAACTGCGCTAATTCATTGTCTAACAAATGATCAAAGGCATGCAATTGTATGAATTCCGAAACGGCTTCATATAACATTGCTTTGTTGTTTGATTTCATAAGGTAATGTTTTTATCGAGTTGGATTAATTATACAAAGGTCAAAAGTTAATGTTACCTAATTATGAACTTTATCATAAAACAAATTTTTGTGGAAAACTCAATGAAATATGTGATTATACTCGGTAATGCATTGAAATTAATACCATTACAAAAGCATTTATTTCAAAACGATGGCAGCTAAAGCAGGTAATTGAACAGTGAGTACACCCCATTGTTCATTTTCAGTATTTGATATTGTTGAAATTATATCGTTTGACAAATCGCCGACACCCCAAAATTCCTTTGCGTCAGTGTTAAATATTTGACGCCAAACTTTTTTTCCTTGCACGTGAATTGGGAAATCAGTTCTAGAAACTGGTGTCATATTTAAAACAACCAAAACCGATTCCGCGGAATCTTTTCCTTTGCGCATAAATGCCAACACCCCTTCCGATCGCTTATTGGTTTCCACCCACTCAAAACCAGCAGGATCAAATTGCAACTCGTACAAAGCAGGATGACTTTTATATAAATGATTTAATTGTTGCACACAATTTTTCATTCCTTGGTGGGCTGGGAATTGTAATAAATCCCACTGTAATTCAGTTGTAAAATTCCATTCGCTTGTTGCAGCAAATTCATTTCCCATGAATAATAATTTTGCACCTGGATGCAAAAACATATAGGCATAAAGCAATCTTAAATTTGCAAATTTTTGCCATTCATCACCTGGCATTTTATAAATCATCGGACTTTTGCCATGC
This sequence comes from uncultured Bacteroidota bacterium, assembly GCA_938008665.1. Lineage (GTDB taxonomy): Bacteria > Bacteroidota > Bacteroidia > Chitinophagales > Chitinophagaceae > Sediminibacterium. The sequence goes on along the minus strand of CALLKA010000008.1, from coordinate 3,265 downwards.
ACTACTTCATCATGACTCAACGGCAACATAAAATGTTCGTCATAATAATACATCATGGAAAATGAAAATTTATCCTGAGCGCCAGAACGCATGATAGGATCTAATTTAAAATAATCCAAAGTATCATGCATCCATCCCATCATCCACTTCATTCCAAAACCCAATCCACCCATAAAAGTGGGTTTACATATTCCAGGCCAATCCGATGCTTCTTCTGCGATGGTTTGAATAGCTGGAAAATCACGATACAAGGTTTCATTTAAGTCCTTAATAAATGCGATGGCTTCTATATTCCCATTTCCGCCAAACTCATTCAGATCCCACTGGCCTTCTTCCCTACTATAATCCAAACGCAACATGGAGCTCACTGCGTCAACCCTCAGCCCATCAATATGAAATTGATCACACCAAAAACGCGCACTGCTTATTAAAAAAGATTTTACTTCCCCTCTTTTGTAATTAAAAATATATGAATTCCAATCCGGATGAAACCCTTTACGCATATCTGCATATTCATAGGTATTCGCACCGTCAAACATATATAGACCATGTGCATCATATGGAAAATGAGATGGTACCCAATCTAAAATAACCCCAATATTTTCTGCATGAAAGGCTTCCACCAATGCAGCAAACTGTTGTGGATTGCCAAATCTGGAAGTAGGTGCAAAAAAACCAGTACCCTGGTATCCCCAACTGCCATCAAATGGATGTTCCATGACCGGCATCAATTCCACATGTGTGAATCCCATTTCCTTCACATAAGGAACCAATAAAGCAATTAATTGGGTATAGGAATTATAAGATTGTTCATCATTTTTATTGGGTCGCATCCAACTCGCTAAATGCACTTCGTACACCGAATAAGGTTGATTGATTTGATTGGCTACTTTGCGTTTTTCCATCCATTCAGCATCCTTCCAATCATATTTTGTTGGCCAAGTAATGGAAGCAGTTAATGGCCTTAATTCCGCATAGTGTGCAAATGGATCTGCCTTATCCAATCTTACATCGTTAAACCCATGTATATGATATTTGTACACCTCGCCTTGTAAAACATTTGGAATAAAACCCTCCCAAATACCAGAATGATCTAATCTAACTTTTAAAGGATGTGCTTGATTATTCCAATTATTAAAATTACCTACAACAAAAACCGCAGTTGCATTGGGTGCCCAAACACTAAAATATGTTCCTTTTGTTTTGGCTACTTCAAGCTGCTTATTTCCAAATAATTCATACAAAGAATAATGCGTGCCATTTTGAAAATTTTGTACATCCGCTTCTGAAAAAAGGGAATAATTCCAAACGGGCTGTTTGGTATCTACAAAATGTACATCTTCGTATTTAGACATGCTTATTTGGTTAATTCAATCAACTTGAATGTTTGAGCAGGTACTATAAATTGACTAGTTACACTCGTTCCACCAATAATGTCTTTACCTCCTTTATATCCAGCAGTCCTTTCCAAGAAATTTGAAAAATTAACTTCTTTATTTTCCGAGGAGGTATTCATCACACACATAATAGTTTGATCGTTAGAATATCTAAAGTAAACATATAATCCATCAATTGGCAAATATTGCATCAACTTGCCTTTGGTAATTGCTGATGAGGATTGTCGATACTTCCCCAATAACTGGGTATAATGTAACATATCTTTTTCATCACTCGTTAAACCTTGCTCCGTAAATGCACTTTTTGCATCCCCTTGCCATCCGCCAGGCAAATCCAATCGCACCCAACCATCTGGATTTGATATTCCTTTCATTAAAACTTCTGTGCCATAATACATCTGCGGTATGCCGCGACAAGTCAATAACCAAGCCATTGCCATTTTAAGTTTTGGAATACTTTCCCCAAAACCTGAGAATGCTCGTGTCATGTCATGGTTGTCTAAAAAGATCACATTCCTTGTAGCATCTTTGTATAAAAAATCTTGACTTAAAGTATTGTACAATTTATTTACACCTTCCGTCCAACCAAATTTTTCATTCAAAGCGGGTTGAATGCCATAAAATAAAGTTTGAAAATCAGCAGCACCTTGTAAATTACTTTTAAATGGAATATTCATATTGTTCTCAACAAAGTAGGACTGGTTCGCTACCCCATGCACCCAACACTCGCCAAAGGACATAAGTTTAGGATACTCATCTAGTAAGGCTTGATTACAACGATTCATAAACGCCATATCATTATATATATAAGTATCTATACGCCACGCATCAATACCGTAAGTTTCTACCGACCACAAAGCGTGTTGAATTAAAAAATTAGCAACAAATTCATTTTGATGATTCATGTCTGGCATTTCAGTAGTGAACCAACCATCTGCCATTTTTTTACTGTCTTTTTTCGCTTGATAGGGATCAAAAACGGTTTGCTCCTTATAATTTGTTTGGGTAAACTCAGGCCATTGGTGTAACCAATCTTTTTCGGGTGCATCCTGCACTAAAAAATGAAATCTGCCAACATGGTTGTAAACTGCATCCTGAATTAATTTCATCCCTCTTGCATGCAATGCATCACTTAATTTCAAATAAGCAGCATCACCGCCAAATCTTTTTTCAATAGTATAATGATCGGTAAAAGCATAGCCATGCTCCGTTCTGTTGGGCATATCATTTTCAATCACGGGTGTCATCCATAAAGTAGTCACCCCCATTTTCTGCATATAATCCAAATGGTTTTGCACACCTTGCAAATCACCTCCATGTCGATGGTAAATAGAATCTCTATTTAAAGTTTGATCTTTTAATCCAGCAATGCGATCATTAGACGGATTGCCATTACTAAATCGGTCAGGCATTAAAAAATATATAAAATCAGACTGATTGATTCCTTGTGCAAATTGCGTGCCCTTGCCTGGTCTGCGATTTTTTAAAGCCCAATCTATTTTTATTTTTTCAGATCCTGATGAAACAACAAAGGGGATATTTCCAGCTTTGGCAGTTGCATCAATGGCAACATCTACTGCTACATAATGGGTATTTGAAAATGGAACTACTTTTATCAATTTAACCCCAGGATAATTAATGGTTACTTTGGCTTTTGCTAAATCAATATCCGTACTTCGTAAAAGCACTTGCACCTTATTCCATTTCATTTGCACAAACCAATTGCTTGGATATGCTGTAATACCATTAGTAACATAATTATTCCCTTCTATTATTTTTAAGCCTGTTGCTTTTGATAGAAAAGTAAAAACCATAAAGAAACACATCATAAACAGCTTACCAAATACTATTGAACTATTTTTCATACT
>CALLKA010000007.1 GCA_938008665.1 uncultured Bacteroidota bacterium | reverse complement strand
GGGTCATGTGGCCGAGGGGTGAGGCAAGGGTCAGCAAAACCCTTAACGATGGTTCGATCCCATCTATGACAACTTTTTTGGTTTAAGCAAGCAATCGTTAAGTACGGGCGGTGTTTCTACACTGCCCTTTTTTATTTTACAAAAACTACTGTAAATTTTCAGAAGACGGTTATAATTTAGGCGAATTGAATTTCTTTTTTATTTAGTGGTTATAACTTTATTGTAATCACTAAATAGGTAAAAACATAGCTAAATAATCCAAAATTCTTAAGTAAATTGCTGCATATGCATATAATTCGATGGGGTATGATTGGTTGTGGAAGTGTCACTGAAGTTAAAAGCGGTCCAGCTTTTAACAAAGTGCCTAATTCTAAATTAATGGCGGTCATGAGACGTGATGCTGAAAAAGTTAAAGATTATGCACAACGTCATCATGTTCCTTATTATTTTACCGATATTGACGATTTAATTAATCATCCCGAAGTGGATGCAATATATATTGCAACACCACCTAAATTTCATGCAGCCTATGCGGAAAAAGCAATGAAGATAGGCAAACCGGTGTATGTTGAAAAACCGATGGCATTGAATGTCGCCGAATGTGAAACCATGCAGCAAATTTCAAATACTACGGGCGTGAAATTAGTCGTGGCACATTATCGTCGTGCACTTCCATTATTTCTAAAGGTAAAAAGTTTGTTGGATGAAAATTATATTGGTGTTGTAAAACAAGTCAATATTCAAATGTTTAAGCAGCCGAGTCCCAATTGTGGTTCCACTGATAATTGGCGTGTATTCCCTGAACTTGCAGGTGGTGGTTTGTTTTATGATTTAGCACCACATCAATTGGATTTGGTATTTTTTTATTTTGGAGATGCAATCAGCTATCATGGGAAATCCGAAAATAAGGCAGGGCTTTACCCAGCCGAAGACAGCGTACAAGGAACCATGCTACTCGATAATAATATTACGTTTAATGGCGAATGGGATTTTACGGTGTCGGCGGAATTAGAGAAAGATGTTTTTGAAATTATAGGGGAACATGGTAAAATTTCTTTTCCCGTATTTGGTAATGATATAACCATTGAAAAAAATGGGAAGGAATCAGTGATACATTTTGATCCTCCCATGCACAACCAACAAAACCTTATTGATCAGGTCGTAACTTATTTTTTAGGTAATGGCACAAATCCTTGTTCTGCAATGGATGCACTACAATCAATGAGGGTGATGGAAGCCTTTGTGTATGGAGCTAATAAATAGTTTATATTTATAATATTAAAATTACATTTGAGCATCATTTATAAAATTTCATATCATGGTTAGATATTGTTTTGCAGTTGATTTAAAGGACGACCCAATTGCTATTGCTGCTTATGAGGAATACCATAAATCCGTATGGCCTGAAATTATTAAATCAATTAAAGATGCTGATATCCATGTGATGGATATTTACAGGGTATCCAATCGTTTATTTATGATTATGGAAGCAGGCGATGATTTTAGCTTCGAGAAAAAAGCGGCAATGGATGCCTCCAATGACATTGTGGTTCAATGGGAAAAATTATTATGGGATTATCAACAAGCGCTTCCCAATGCAAATCCAGGTGAAAAATGGGTTTTGATGAATAAAATATTTTCTCTGTAAATATTGGTCAATTCAACTCGATTTTATGAAAACATTAATTAATTGGCTTTTATTTATAGGGGTAGTTACCGTTAATGCTTTGGCAAATATTTTGCCTATTAATGGATATAATACAGGCCAAATTTCTGCCTTTTATCCAAACTATTTTGTGCCTGCCGGTTTTACATTTTCAATTTGGGGACTGATTTATTTATTTTTATTATGCTATTCAATTACGCATACTTATTTTTCTTTTAAGCAAAAAGATTTTCCGGTCATTAAGAAATATCTAGATCAAATCACGCCTTGGTATTGGGCTACGGCTGTTTTAAACATATCTTGGATTCTAGCTTGGCATTATTTACAAATATTTACAAGTGTCGTTGTCATGATTGCATTTTTGATGGTATTAATTCAAATATTTATTTACACGAGAAGCCTTTCAAATGATATTAAGTTAATTCATCGCATTTTTATTATTGCCCCTTTCACTATTTATATTGGTTGGATCAGTGTAGCCACAGTTGCTAATATCTCTGCATTATTGGTTAATCTGCAATGGAATGCCTGGGGAATTGCTCCTGAGAATTGGGCTGTTATTATGATTGCTATTGCAATTATACTAGCTTTTTGTTTCTCTTTTTTCTACGACTCCATTGCAGCACCCTTAGTCATTGCTTGGGCATTGTGGGGCATTATGCATGGGCAAGGAGGAAGAATTGAGTTGGTATATATATTAAGTTTAATCGGGATGTGCGTTATCCTCATCCTATCACTCAGACTACTTATTGTAAAATATATTTTAGTGCGGTAACTTTTCTTGAAAAAATCCATAGGTCCAAGTACCTAGCAATGCACTTGCTAAAATAACAAAGCCACTCATTAATCCAGATCCTATTTGTGCAAAAATAGGTCCAGGACAAGCGCCCGTCATTGCCCAACCTAAGCCAAATAATAAGCTACCATAAATCTGTCCCTTGGTAAATGGTTTTGGAACAATAATTATTTTTTCACCTTGGATGGTTTTGATATTATACTTTTTAATGATTGCCACTGAAATAATGCCAACTGTAACTGCAGTGCCAATAACCCCGAACATATGAAAGCTTTGAAATTTAAACATTTCTTGTATTCTAAACCAGGATATGATTTCTGCTTTAACAAAAACAATTCCAAACAGCATTCCGATGAAAGCATATTTTACTAAAGAAAAAATCGATTCTTTCTTTTCTGAGTGATTAATACAAGCTGAAGTTTCATCCAATTTGATATCGTTCATTGGTTGGGTATGATTAGACATGGGCATTAATTAAATTGTAAAATAAAAGGAAGAATAAAGTTGGTCATGATAAATCCACCCAACATAAAGCAGATGGTAGCCACTAATGAGGGCCATTGTAAATTACTTAACCCCATGATGGCGTGACCTGATGTACAACCATTTGCATATCTGGTTCCAAAGCCTACTAAAAAACCTCCTACCACCATTAATACAAATCCACGTATGGAGCTTAAGCTGTTAAAACTAAAAAGTTCAGATGGCATTAAATGTTGAAAATCGGTTATGCCTAAATTGGTTAAGGTTGATTTTAAATTTTCATTTATTATAATTGCATTTGAATTTGATAAATAATGAGTTGCAATAAATGCACCAATCATTATTCCAGCCACAAAGAATAAGTTCCATAATTCATTTTTCCAATTGTATTTGAAAAATTTAATATTCGCAGGAAAACATGCAGCACATATATGGCGCAAGTTGGAGGATAAGCCAAATGTTTTATTACCAATGATGAGTAAGGCAGGAACAATTAAGCCTATTACAGCTCCAGCCACATACCAAGCCCAAGGCGCTTTTAAACTTTCAATAATTTCAAACATATTTGTATTTTATTAGTCTACAAATATAGTAGAATATTGCACACCAAACAAGGAGTGATAAAATTTTAGCAATAAAATTATTCTGGTACTTATTTTGCAAAAAAGGAAGCTACCTTATTTTCCAAAAAAGAATTGTTCAATGAAAATAACACTGGCCATAACTAATACAAACCACCCAAATCCTTTTTTTAATTTTGCACCATCCATTTTTTTATTAAGGTAGTTGCCAATAATGATGCCAAGTGTAGCCAATAAAACAATAACAATTAAAAAATTCCAATCAATGGTCGTATGTGAAATATCGCCTACAAAACCTACAATGGATTTGATACTTATAATAAAAATGGAGGAAGCAATCGCTTTTTTCATGGGCAGCTTACCTAAAATAACCAATGCAGGAATGATTAAAAATCCACCACCTGCACCTACAATACCTGTTAACATTCCTTCGCCTAGTCCTACCATCATTAAAGCGAATCCATATACGGGCATAACCCCTTCAACTTCTTTTTTGTTTTTTCCTAAAATCATGGATAATGCTGAAACCAACATTAAGCTAGCAAAAAATAACATGATAAAATTACTTTTACTTATTAAAGTTGGACCTAAGTGAATGGTGTCTGGGATATTTGGCAAGAAAAATTTCCGAGCAATAAACACGCCAATGACAGAGGGTATTCCGAAAATTACAATCGTCTTAATATCGACCAATTGTTGTTTCATTCTTGAAATAACACCAGCAATACTACTCAAGCCTACTATACATAAAGAGTAGGTGGTTGCTAAAATGGGATTCACCTGAAACAGGTATACTAAAACAGGCACTGTTAAAATTGAACCGCCACTTCCAATAAGGCCCAATGAAATCCCAATTAAAATAGATGCGAGATAGCCGACTAACTCCATGTTTGATTCGTTTTTTGCAAAAATCATGAATAAGCAATACAAGATATGTACTATTAGTCACTTAGTAAATAATTAGTGTACAATGGCGAATAAAATTTTATATTTAAAAGTGATTTTTGTCACGCTTTAAGCTAATTTTATGGCATATTTTTACAGTTGATATAAAATATCAGATTATGAAAATAGAACAAATTTATACGGGTTGTTTGGCACAAGGCGCTTATTACATCATGAGTGAAGGCGAAGTGGCAATTATTGACCCATTAAGAGAAGTAGATCCGTATATTCAAAAAGCGAAGCTTGATAAGGCTAAAATAAAATATGTATTAGAGACCCATTTTCATGCTGATTTTGTATCCGGGCATATTGATTTAGCAAAAAAAACAGGGGCTAAAATTGTTTATGGCCCAACGGCTGCCCCGGCTTTTGAATTTCATTCTGCTAAAGACAATGAGGAAATTTTATTAGGCAAAGTTAAAATCAGGGTATTACATACACCGGGCCATACCATGGAAAGTACCTGCTATTTATTAATGGATGAAAATGGTAAGGAGGTAGCTTTATTTAGTGGCGATACTTTGTTTATTGGAGATGTGGGTCGTCCTGATTTGGCACAAAAAATAAAAGAAGAACTAACACAAGATATATTAGCAGGTTACTTATATGATTCTTTGAGAAACAAAATCATGCCATTATCAAATGACATTGTTATTTATCCGGCGCATGGGGCAGGCAGTGCTTGTGGTAAAAAAATGAGTAAAGAAACCCAGGATACTTTAGGTAATCAAAAGTTAACCAATTATGCTTTAGCTGCAGACATGACCAAGCCAGAATTTGTTGCTGCTGTTTTGGATGGATTGGTAGCGCCTCCTGGATATTTCCCATTGAATGTAATGATGAATATTCAAGGATATGATAGTATTGATCAGGTGCTAGCACGTGGACAACATGCGATGACTCCTGCTGCATTTGAAACTGCAGCCAATGAAACAAGTGCTTTAATTTTAGATACCAGAGATGCGCAAACATTTGCAAAAGGCTTTATACCCAATTCAATTAATATTGGAATTGATGGAAGTTTTGCTCCTTGGGTAGGCGCGATGATACCTGATATTAAACAAGAAATTTTATTAGTCGCTGAGCCAGGACGGGAAGCTGAAATTATCACTCGACTAGCACGTGTTGGCTACGATTTTACCATTGGATTTTTAGCTGGCGGATTTGAAGCATGGAAAGCGTCAGGAAAGGAGATTGATCAAATAAAATCTATTTCAGCAGATGAATTAGCTACAATTCAAAAACAAGATGCAGGCATTAATATATTAGATGTTCGTAAAGCGTCAGAATATAAGAGCGAACATGTAAAAGGTACATTAAATGCGCCGCTTGACTTTATCAATGATAGTATGGCTGCAATTGAAAAAGATAAAACCTATTATGTTCATTGTGCTGGGGGGTATAGATCTATGATTTTTGTATCCATTTTAAAAGCAAGAGGCTTTGATCATTTAATTGATGTGAAGGGGGGATTCAAGGAAATTAAGGAGTCTGGCCAGTTTAAGCTCACAGAATATTCCATTCCCACCAGTTTGTTATTATAAGGGGCGCCTGAGTTTAAGTCCTTAAATAATTAATAATTTCTTACATTCATGTAAATTATTAATTATGAAAAATACATCTCGTCTAATTTTCCTATTATTTACGATGGTATTTTCTTTTCATTTTTGCTATGCGCAAAATGATATCAAAGAACACAATATTGTTATTCAATTAAATACTGCAGATACCAGTGCATGGTCCTCCACCATAGGTAATATAAAAAATATTCAAAAAATTTGGCCGAATCATCTTCATATAGAAGTAGTGGTTCATGGAAAGGCGATTGATTTATTAGTGAAGGACAAAACCTACTTCGCCAATGACATTGCTAGTTTAACTAAGGAGGGTATTGTATTTTCGGCTTGTGAAAATACGATGCGTAAACATAAAATTGTGAAAGCGGATTTATTAATTGAAGCAAATACAGTTCCATCGGGCGTGGTTGAAGTAATTTTGAAGCAGGAGCAAGGATGGCGTTATTTAAAAGCGGGGGTTAACTAATTTAGATGTTAAAAAAGTTTTTATATATCATAGGTTTTATATATCTTATTGGTAACGGGATATATAGGGAATATAAATTCGGAAATGCATATATTGAACAAAGTGCCCAAATGGATATAAACAAAAAGGATACTAGTGCTTGGGTGGGCCCTTCGCAATATCAAATTCCTTTAGATTCAAATCAAAATGGGCCACTCATCAGGTATGGTTATGAGTTGGTCGCACATACATCAAAATATTTAGGGCCTAAAGGAATAGTGCAACATTCAACTAATGGAATGAATTGCCAAAACTGTCATTTAGAAGCTGGCACCAAACCCTGGGGTTTGAATTATGGTGCTGTTTTTTCAACCTATCCAAAATTTAGAGAACGATCTGGATCCATTGAAACTATTTATAAAAGAATCAATGATTGCATGGAGCGTAGTTTAAATGGGAAGGCCTTAGATACGAATTCAAAAGAAATAAAAGCAATTTATGCGTATATAAAATGGTTAGGGGAAGCCGTACCCAAAGGCAAAAAAGTAAGGGGCTCTGGGATTGAACTCATTCCGCAACTCAATGTAGCAGCAAACCCTAAAAATGGAGTTTATGTATACACCCAATACTGTCAAAAATGCCATGGCAACAATGGCGAGGGGCTAATGAATAAGGAAGGAAATATGTATGAATACCCGCCACTTTGGGGCGCACACAGTTACAACGATGCTGCAGGTATTAATCAGCTTTCAAAATTAGCAGGGTTCATCAAAAACAATATGCCCAATCCGGTCAACTATCGTAATCCCACTTTAACAACACAACAAGCTTGGGATGTAGCAGCTTATATTAGCTCCCATTCAAGACCTACTAAGGACAAATCCAAGGACTGGCCAGTGCTTGCAACCAAACCGTTTGATTATCCTTTTGGCCCTTATGCAGATACTTTTTCAGTAACGCAACATAGATACGGTCCCTTCGAACCCATACAATTGGCAAAGTTGGCAAAAAAATAAAAGCCTCCCCGAATAAACGAAGAGGCTTGTGCCAAATTTATTTTTACTTATTTTTTCCTTTCAATTTCTTTATTCAACTCTTCAATATCAACAGACCTTTCTGTGTGATCTCCCAATAAATATTTTGAAAAGTAATCGGCTGTTTTCCAGAACCAATATTCACTCATGTCTCCAAACCCATGTCGTTGTGTAGGTAAAATTAACATGTCAAAGCGCTTATTGGCCTTGATTAAAGCATTCACCACACGAAGGGTGTTTGCAGGATGAACGTTATTATCAATTTCTCCGTGAATCAATAATAGTTTTCCTTTTAAATTTTTTGCAATGTCTGGGTTTTTATCAATCATATAAGAGAAGGTAGTATCCCCTTTATCAGAAATATTTTCTTTCACCCCATTGTGTTTTTCACTCCACCATCTATTGTAAACACTATTATCATGATTACCAGCATTGCTTACTGCTACTTTAAAAATATCAGGATAAGCAAACATAGCTGCGGTACTCATAAAACCGCCACCACTATGACCGTGGATGCCCACTTTATCACGATCAATAAAGGTAAATCGGTCAGCTAATTGTTCAATTGCTGCTTTTTTATCCGCTAATCCATAGTCTCTTAAATTGCCATAACCATAATTGTGATACCACTTACTGCGTGCAGGATGTCCCCCTCTGTTTCCAATGGTTACCACTACAAATCCCAACTGGGCCAAGCGATCAATACGATCCATTCCCTTACTAAAACTTTTATTTACGGATTCTGTTTGAGGTCCAGGATACACATATTCAATAATTGGATACTTTTTAGTACTATCAAAATCATAAGGTTTATACATAACACCAAAAATATCAGTAATGCCATCATCTGCTTTTACTTTAAATGTTTCTGGAAATTTATAACCTGCTGAAAATAGGGAGCTTAAGTCAGCTGATTCCAAGTCCATTAATTTTTTCCCTTCAGCTGAATATAATGCCGACGCCGGTGTTGCATTAACGCGAGATGAATTATTTACAAAATAATTTTTCTTATCGTTCATACTAAAGTTATTGTCAAAATTTCCAGGGTTCAATAATTGTAAACCTGTGCCATCAAAGTTCACTTTGTATAAATGCAAATAGTAAGGATCCTCCTTAGTGTTGTTATTGACATTTTCTCTGCCGTTCGCTGAAAAGTAAACCACTCTTTTATCTTCATCAATGGATACGACATCTTCAATATGCCAAGGACCTTGGGTAATTTGATTTTTTACTTTTCCCTCTTTGTCATGTAAATACAAATGTGCCCAGCCATCACGTTCGCTCCATTCAATTATTTCCTCGCCATTCTTAACCAATCCTGGTTTTTTAATTTCAACATAAGTATTTAAACTTTCTTCAATTAATGTTTTTACGACACCCGTATTAATATTAACAACACATTGGTCAATTTTTTTCAAATCACGACTGGTGCGCGCTAAATAAAGCTGATCATTGGTACCTAACCAAATATTTGGCCTATGTTCATCGTCTCTGGCATTTACATTGGCTGTTTTATTCCAAACAGCAACATCTTGATTTTTAAATAAGGATACATCTATTTCTTTATAGCTAAATGCAGTCATATCAACAATCATCAAATGGTCCATCGGCGCCTCTTTTTCGCCGGGCATCCAATATTTATAAGTTTCTAGCGTAGGCCTTGGTTCAGCAATACTATTGATCACCCATAAATCTTTTACTTTTCGATTATCCACTTTAGTGATAGCGAGATGTTTGCTATTCTCACTCCACAAACCGTAAACCGGTTTTCTTTTGTTTTTATTTTTTTCGACATCGACATTGGTTTCTCCACCACCACCATAAGCACTTTCACTATGCCAACTAAAATTTTGAATGCCATCTTTAGTAATAGCGTGTTCAACAATTGTACTATCCTCGTCATTCAAAATAGCCTTATTGAAATTTTCTTTGTCCATATAAAACAAATTATAATTTCTTCCAAACACCACTATTTTTTCATCAGGAGAAATGTTTGCCCAACTTGGTTTACGTTTTGGTTTTTTAAATCCAACCAATTCATTGAGCTGCTCTGTAATAAGGTTGTATTCAAAATAAAATGTTTTTTTAATTTTTTCTGGTTTCGCATCTTTCTTAACAACCGCATCTTTATTTATTTCAATGGTGCTTTTTACTTCAAACTGAATCCAATTTTCATCTTTGATGAATTTTAAAGAATCAATTGGTAGGTGCTGTCCATCAAATGGGTCCTTAATTATTTTAGTTAATTCGGCTGCAATCTTGTCTCTATTAAACATTGTCTTTTTTTCTCCTTTCACAGGGTCCACAATATTCCATTGTTTGCCTTCACTGGTTTCGTAAGTATACCAAAACTTATTTGAAAGCTTTAGCCAATGCGGATCAATTGACAAGGAGAAAATCATTTTGTCTAATTTTTTAGGAGCGAACCTGGCTGCTAAAAAATAATTAGCCTTTTGCTGACTCATGGCCAAAAAGGGTAGGAAAAGAATAATAAGTAAAATGTGTTTACGCATAGTATAATTTTGTATAAGAAAATTACCAAATTAGTGGTAATCTACCTACTTGTGCCTCCCTTTTTTTATAAAAGGTAATGAACTAATGAAATATGTTTTAAATTAGATAAATTTTTTTTATGAAATATAAGTTTCGTTATTACATGACAATTATTTTGATTGTCAATGGCTTCATCTTGAATGCACAGGTAGCAAGGTTGGATACAAAATCAACGTACCAAGATGCAACTCGAAATGAACGTATTGCAAAGACATTCCCGCTCATTGATCAATTATATAAAGAGTTCGCCTTTAAGAATCATTTTCCTGGTTATGCCTTTGGAATAGTGGTTGACGGGCAACTAGTGTATAAAGGCAATGGGGGCTATGCAAATTTGGAAGAAAAAATACCTGCAACTTCTGCTTCCATGTTCCGTATTGCCTCCATGTCAAAAAGTTTTACCGCTTTGGCCATTTTAAAATTAAGAGATGATGGAAAGCTTCAATTGGATGATGCTGTTGAAAAATATATACCCGCATTAAAGGGGCAAGGACTTACGAAAGATGCTCCATTGATGACTATTCGACATTTAATGACCCATAGTGCAGGTTTTCCTGAAGATAATCCCTGGGGAGATCGACAATTAGCAGATACGGAAGAAGAATTAAATACATTAATCAAAAGTCAATTATCCTTATCAAATACTGCAGGATTGGAATATGAGTATAGTAATTTGGGGTTTGCGATGTTGGGATATATCATACATAAAGTTTCAGGGTTGACATATGACACCTATATTGCTAAAAATATTTTAGCGCCTTTATCAATGCAGGGTACCAGTTTTGAATACACCGATGTCCCCAAAAATTTATTTGCGAATGGTTATCGTTATATCAATGAACAATGGCGAAAAGAACAACCATTAAAAAATGGCATTTATGGTGCCATGGGCGGTATGATTACTTCCATTGATATGTTTAGTAAGTATGTTGCATTGCACGAGGATGCCTGGCCTGCTAGAGATGGCGCGGAAACCTTCCCAATTAAAAGGAGTAGTGTTAGAGAAATGCACCAACCCGCACGTTTTACTGGATTAAATCCAAATACAATTTTTCCGAGCGGAAAAAAATTCGCGACTACAAGTAGTTATAGCTATGGATTAAATTGGACGATAGATGCAGAAGCAAAGAAAAGTGTTGGCCATAGTGGGGGTTTGCCTGGATTTGGATCCAATTGGCGTTTTTTACCTGATTATGGAATTGGTGTGATATTATTTGCGAATGTAACATATGCACCTACCTCAAGAATTAATCTTATTGTTTTAGATACCTTGATTCAATTAGCACAATTAAAACCAAGGCCCATTAAAGTTTCCAATATCTTAATTGAAAGACAAAGGCAATTGGTAAAAGTGATTACGCATTGGGACAAATCAATGCCGATATTTGCCGAAAACTTTTTTGAGGACTATCCAATTGAAGATTTAAAAAATTCAGCGGATGCCATTTTTAAAAAAATGGGCAATATCATTCAAGTAAATGCGATGATTCCTGAAAATCAATTGAGGGGTTATTGTATCATTGATTGTGTAAAGGGAAAAGTTAGATTAGCATTCACATTAACTCCTGAAAATCCTGCATTAATTCAGGAGTATCATTTGACAATAGAAAATAACTGATATTAATTATTCAACGTTTAAAATATTCAAACTTTGTTGAATATTTTAAACGTCAAGAATGCAGCATTAAAAATCAGCGTAATTTTTTGCCTTCATTAAAATAGTTTCGTTTCTATTTACAATTTTTAGGTATTCTTTCGCAACAGATATTTTTTTCCAAGTTGGGTCCTGCTTAAATGCTTCCCAATGTGCATTGCGGTCATTCATGTCATTAAAGCTAGTCATATAAATTAAATTAGGTGTCCTAGCGCCAACCAAAGCTTTTGAATAAAATATAGCATTAAAATTTAAGCGTTTAAATATTTCAATTTCTTGTCCTTCATTAAACATATTAATTTTTCTTAAGTGCATTTCCTCGGTAGGACTTTCATAACTACGATACTCAAAAATGCGATTGTTTGATTTTGCTAAATCTGATGATTTTTCAAATTGTGGCTGCAGTTTAAATGCTTTTGTTAAAATACTTTCTATACGCGTATAAGGCAAACTACTGTCCTTGTTATCTAAATGTATCAAAGCGTCATCACCAAATGGATCCAATTTTTCATATACTTGATCTAAGACATCTAGCTGGTTTAAGTTTTTTAATGGGATCCATACATATATTCTTTTATCAGCACTGGTGTCATTCATGATGGGCGCAAACACGCCTACTTTGTTTATACCATTATTGTGTAAAAATGGTAAATACGTTTTTTCTAAATAATCGTCAATATGATTTAATTGAATTTGTGTAGTGCAGTGATATATTTTAATTAAATAGAATTCCCTTGGTATTGATTTGGCATTAACCGATAATTGAAACAAAACCAATAAAATCATACCTAATAAGTATCCTTTTTTCATAAATAACAATTAATATTTTACAAATGTGTTAAATCGATTTGTTAAGATACAAATTATTTTAGTATTTGATTATATATAATTTTGTTTATTAGTGCTGCTTGAATTATATTTAATTATAATTGATCCACTTATGACATCACAAAAAACAACCAACCATTTAATCCCTTTTATATTAATTACTTGTTTATTTTTTTTATGGGGTTTTGCTAACAATCTCGTTCCCATTTTAATACCCCATCTAAAAAAGTCATTTACCTTAACTACGACCCAATCTACACTAGTGGATTCGGCGGTATATATCGCTTATTTTTTTATGGCCCTGCCTGCGGGTATGGTGATGAAAAGACTGGGCTATAAAACCGGAATTATCATAGGTCTTCTTTTATTTGCAGTGGGTGCATTTTTATTTGTACCTGCCGCTAACAATCAATCTTACCTCTATTTTTTGTTTGCTTCCTTTGTGATTGCTTCTGGATTAACCATATTGGAAACGGCTGCCAATCCCTATGCATCGGCATTAGGGGATCCTAGTTCTTCCACACAACGTTTAAACCTGGCACAATCCTTTAATGGGCTGGCTGCATTTTTAGCCCCTGCAATTGGAGCGAGGGTAATTTTAACAAAGGGAAATTCAGATGCTGAATTAAGCGCAATGAGTGAATCAGTTAGGCAAGCTGCATTAGCATCGGAAGCATATACGGTTAAAACACCTTATACTATTCTTGGTATTGTTTTAATCATTATCGCTGTTTTGTTTTATTTGGTAAAATTACCAGATATCAGAACTAAAAAAGAAGGTGGTGAAAAGGCAACGGTATTAGGTACCTTTAAGCATGCTCATTTAAAATGGGCCGTGATTACTCAATTTTTTTATGTGGGCGCACAAGTCTGTGTGTTTAGTTTGTTTATTTTATTTGCTACCGAAGCAGCAGCAATTGATCAAATACAAGCAGCTGATTATTTAAGTTTTGCTGCATTGGCTTTTTTAATTGGTCGTTTTACGGGTACTTTTTTAATGAATTATTTCAAGCCCAATAAATTATTGACGGTGTATGGCTTATTAGCTACACTGCTTTGTATTGTTGCCATATTTTCACATGGTATTATCACTATTTATGCGTTAATAGGTATGGCCTTTTTTATGTCAGTGATGTTCCCCACAATTTTTTCATTAGGCATAAAGGACCTAGGTTCCGATACCGAAATGGGGAGCAGCTTAATTATTATGGCGATTGTTGGAGGTGCAGTATTACCAAGAATATTTGGACTCATATCTGACCAAACAGGTAATATTCAAATGGGCTATATCGTTCCGATGGTTGCCTTTTTGGTGGTCGCCTTTTTTGGATGGAAAGGCAGCGAAGTAAAAAAGTAAACAAAATACGTTCTTTAAAAAATACGCATCAAATAAAGATGCGTATTTTTTTGCTACTTATTTATAATATTATTTTTTATCAACCATTGTTGCATTAATTGGGGCCAGAAAACTTCACTAGTATTGTTTTTCATTCCAAATCCATGCCCTCCTTTTTCAAAAAGGTATACTTCTGAAGGAACTTGATTTTCTTGTAATTTTTTGAAATAATTCATTGAATTTGCTACAGGAACAGAAGCATCATCCTTTGCATGTACTAAAAAGGCAGGTGGTGCATTTTTGTTGATATGTTCTTCATTGCTAAAATAATGTACTTGATCCTCATTAATAACTGGCCCAATTAAATTATCCCTTGATCCTTTATGACCATAACTACTAAAGCTAATTACGGGATAAATTAGTATCTGGAAATCGGGACGGTAGGAAGTATTTCCTGGATTGGTTACTTTAACATCTTCAAAATGGGTGGCTGCTGTTGAAGCAAGGTGTCCGCCGGCGGAAAAGCCCATGATGCCTATCTTATTGGCGTCAATGCCCCATTCATCTGCGTTTGTCCTAGCTAAATAAATAGCTTGCTGCGCATCCTGTAATGGTGCTATTGATTTATTAACTTGATGTGTGCTACTAGGAATTCTATATTTTAATACAATTGCATTTACGCCAATGGAATTAAAAAAGCTTGCCACATCTGTGCCTTCATGTGTCGAAGCCAATATACCGTACCCTCCACCTGGACAAATAATCACGCAGGGTCTTTTAATAGCATCATTGCCGGCTCTAAAATATTGGTAACCAGGTATGGACACTTTCCCTATTCTTAAAATGCCATCATGCGTAATCACTTCCTCATTAATGGCATCAATATAATTTGGTATATTTTTATAGAGCGGTAAATATTGTGCAGTAGCATTTGACATATGTAATAATGTTATAAAGAGTGTACTATAGATATATTTTAATTTCATAATTAAGTATTTACCGATGAGTTATATTAATATTTACTTTTAAAGTAATTAATTGATATAATATACAAAATAGATGTTTGTCAAATTCTGGTATTTGTTGATTTAATTCTTAAATTTAATAAAAAACTATGGCTATACAAATTTGTCCTGTTTGTTCCCAGGAAACCGATCCGGTAATGGTTCATGGCCATTACCAATGTAGTATTTGTGGCACTAATATTTCCCCCTGTTGCGATGGCGAAACCTGTGAGAATTAAAAAAGCCCCTCTTGAAAATCAGGAAAGGGCTTAATCGTATTGTGACATTAAAAAAACCTATTTAATTTTTATGCTCTTCTTGGTGGTGGACCTCCACGACGACGCGTCATTTCATTTCTTGCTTTTTTCAAAAACTCTTTATCTACTTTTAAAGCATCGTTAATTCTAATATCTGATTTTAAAATTGGTTTAAGTGCATAAGCTAATTTTTTTCTTACTGTTAACACCGCTTCCTGTAACTCAATTTCGTTTTCCTTTTTTTCTTTGTAAATAGCACGCATGCTATTTTTATATTCATTATATACTGGCCAAAAAGCTTCCGCCTCTTGTTGCGTAAGTGCTAATTGATCTGTGATAAATTTAGTTTTGAACATTTCAATGTTTGCTCTGCTTGGTCTGCCAGGTCCTTTTTTGTCGTCTGCTTGTTTTGATTGCTCATTGGCGTGGTGTCGTCTTTCTGGTGGTCTTTGTGCATTGGTTGTAACCATGACCATGCTCAATGCTAAAGTGTAAAATAGGTATTTCATAAATTGGTATTTGTATATTAATTTTTTATTACTTGCATTTTAAAATGCAATTTTATTATTTTGAAAATCAGTTAATCGATAGAATCTTTATAAAACTGTTCTATCTCTGTATCAGGCTTAAATGCTTCTGATTGCCAATCAATCTCAGCCATCCACTCATTAGCATCTACATATGCTTCAATTTCATCATTTGTTAGATCATTAATTGTAATCGTCGAAAGTTCTAAATTTTTATCTGTATTACTGTTTAAAAAAATAAAAGTGCTAGCGACTACTAATAGGAATGCTGCAGCAATGGCCATTTTTCCAAAGGAGGTAAGAAAAAATAGCTGCGGCTTATTATTCGCAATTCGTTGTTGTAATTTTTCAGGAAATGTTTCAAAATACGACGCAGGTACACTTGATACCGACTTATCATAATTGGCTAAAGCCTCTTTTGAAAAAAGGCGTTCAACCATTAATTGGTCTTCTTCAAGTGTTGTATTTATCTTTTTTTGTTCCATTGTGTTAATTTGACAATTTATTAATTACTAGGTTTAACTTTTCTTTAAAAATTCCTCTAATTTTTTTATTGCTTGATGATAATTGGCTTTCGCACCTCCCACAGTTGTACCAGTGATACTTGCAATTTTTTCATAATTCAATTCCTCAAAATAGCGTAACATAAACACAAATTGCTGTTTTTCAGGTAGTTGCTTAATGCCTTGGTCTAGTTTTATTTGTATTTCACTGCTTTTGGGGGCATCCGTATGACTTGGCGTGTTTTCGTAGTCTAATATATCAGTCGAACTTGTATTGGAACCTTGTCTTTTTTGCTTTGCAATAAAATTAAGGGTTTCATTATAGGCAATGCGGAATAGCCAAGTACTAAACTCACTTTCCATTTTGAATCCATCTAACTTATTCCATATTTTGATCCATACCATTTGTGCAATATCATCAGCATCATCGTGATCATTGACCATTCGTTTTATTTGATGGTACACTTTCGCTTGGTGTTTTTTCACCAATTGCGTAAAAGTTTCCTCTCTTTGAATGGACTTTTGAAATTGTAATATTAATTCTTGATCTGATTGCATGGTTAGTGTAAAATTAAGCAAACAATTCAATCACAAGTTTAATTCACTACATCTTTATGATAGTTTTGACATATTGATTTATGCCATTCTGAAGCCTTAGATAGTAAACACCAGCTGGTAAGATGCTACCAAATAAGGTAACACTATTCATGCCAGCATAAGGGTAACTTGTATCTACTAATATTTTAATTACGGATCCTGAAGTATCTAACAATTGAACCAAAGTAGCACCACCTGCGGTTTTGAATTCTATTCTAGTTTGAGCGCTAAATGGATTTGGATAGTTGCTAATCATAGTGTTGCCTGCAAAAGTCGAATTCTCCATAGCTACACCACAAACACTTGCATTGATTAATGGCAAAGCTGGATACTTCTTTAACATAATTTGCATATTGTCTGTTTCATTCACGCAAAACCAATTTGTAAGAATGGAATTATAAATACTTCTGAAATCTGTTTGATAAGGTATGTTATCATTTACAGTTGCGTTTAAAGGCAAATCAGGATTTTTTCCAAATACCCCACCGCGAACATTTTTTCCAAAAAGGAATAATGGTGCGGCTGCGCCATGATCCGTTCCGCCACTTGCATTTGATTTTGTTCGTCTACCAAATTCAGAGTAGGTCATGCCAATAACTCTGTCATCAATCTCAAGTCCTTTAATATCGTTTTGAAATGCATTCACTGCTTCAGAAACTGCATTTAGTAAAGTCGCATGTGGTCCAATGGTTGTATCAATGGAATTGGTTTGACCTGCATGTGTATCAAAACCACCATAATTAACCATATAAATTTTAGTCTTTAATCCACCCTTAATTAACCTAGCTACAATTTTTAATTGTGACGCTAATGAATTATTTGGGTAGGTAACTTGTTGCTTAATACTATCCGAAGCAGCTTTGATACGAACAGCATATTTATTGGTTTGTTTTGCAATGCGTCTTACAAAACTTAATTCATAACCACCATTGGTGTTAGGCACTGTATCATCAATGTTATCAATTAAATTATAATAAGAAGCTGGATCTGAAATACTCAATCCCATGTTAACGACCGGACCCTGACAGGTAAGGGAGGTAATTGATCCAATTTGTATCGCTAATGGGTCTGGATTTTGATCACTAGGATACTCCTCAGGATAATTAGGATATTGATTATCTAAATATCTGCCCGCCCATCCAGTATTCAAATACTGAGTACTATCCGACCCGCTCATCCAGATATCAGTTGCTCTAAAGTGCGAAAAGCTTGGTTGCGGGTATCCCACCGCTTGAACAATATTTAATTTACCCTCGTTAAATAAATTTTGAAATGCGGTCATCGCTGGATTTAAACCAGTTGCGTTGTTTCCGGTTAATGTTAAAATCTTTTTTTCTGGAATAGCAATATTCGTTCGCGCATTGTAGTATTTACTATAATCTCCCACAGGAATAACAGTATTTAATCCGTCATTACCACCACTCAATTGTATAATCACTAACACACGATCATTGTTCACACTAGCCAATAATTCGGGCTGTATGATTGGATGTTGTGTTAATATATGAATAGGATTGCCACCAATCACAGTAGGCGCCATAAGCGCAACACTATTACGTATAAAATTGCGTCTTTTCATTTATTGCAATTGGTATTCGGGCAGGTTCATAATATATTTTAATAGGGCCTTGAGTCGCACATTCACAATATTAAAATTGATCGTGGTAGCGCTTGCCTGATATGCATTCCAGGCATCTGTCCAGTAATGGTCGCTCAGCTGGCCACTTAATAAAATTTGCTTTTTTAAATTTGCTTTTAACGTTGCGGAAACATCCGTTGAAACTAAGTTTGCAAATAGTGCATCCATTAAAATATTTGGGTCACTAGGAGTAGCGCAAATATTTTTTGCAAAAGCGATGGTGTCAATAACCACTTTTTTCCCATTTCTGGTATAGCCTGATTCCACCATTAAGTCGGTAAATTTATTTCGCTTCGGTAAGGTGTCTGCGTTAATCCATAATTCATAAAATTCTGGCACTTGATAATAGGCAGGCCAGCCAGCTACATTTGGCGGATCCGATGGATTTTGTCCTAGGTTAATCATTTGACTTACCATATTATTATATAGAGAGTAGGAATCTGCATAATCGGTAACCATATTAGGGAAAGTGACATTGTATTCTCGCAAACAACCAACTACATGATCAATGGGGCTTTTAATTTGGCACCCAATATAAATAGCATCATAAAAATGTTCGCTTTGAAAAAGCTTTTCAATAACAGGTTTAATTTCAAAATTATTTTTTATGAATACTTCAGCCAATGGAGCGATGATATTATTTTCAATTTTATCATCAATGTGATAGTAAACAAAAAACTGATAAATTCTTCTGCAAATAAATTTAGCCACTTCGGGCCTTTCAAAAATCATACTAATTAAATCGTCTGTTTCATTTGCGCCTGCTGCAGCTGTTCTACCGGTTATTACTTTATTATTATAATAAGATGAAAATTGTTTATTGGTGCTATCGTGTTTTGTTGCATCAAAGTAAACATTAAATGAACTGTTAATGCGCCAGCCTGTTAATACTTTGGCGGCTGCTTTTACATCGGCTTCAGTATACTTTACATCTGCATGTTTTCCTAAAGTAAATAATTCTTGTAATTCTCTTGCATAGTTTTCATCAGGAGCGGTATTGGTATTTAAATAACCATTTAAATAACGCAACATCCCTGCATCTATAGTTATTAATTTAATGAGCTGTTTAAAATTACCCAAACAGTTTTTTCGGATGGTGTCGTGATGATTAAAAACATAATTTCCATAAGAAACAATATCTGCTTCAATACTAAAATGATTCGCCCAAAAAAGGCAAAGCTTTTCAGTAATATTTTTTTCCTGGTTCACCATGGAACCCACCTGCCATTTTTTAAAAGTGGAACGGCGATAGCTATTCAGCGTTCCATCTGCAGTAATATTATTAATCCATGTTGTACCCAAAGCAACCAAGGGGTCAATGACAGTAGATGTGTTATAATCATTAAGTGGTGGACTAGGGTAATTTACATTAGGAGACAACAGCTCTTTGACTGAGTTCGCCATGCCTTTATTCAAGAAATAGTCTATTTCGTTTGATTTTGCACCAAAAAGCACCCTTTTTAATAAGTGCCTAGTGGTCACCTTTGTCCAAGCCCCTTGATAAGGGGTCAATCCTAAATTGCTTGAAATGGGGGTTGCAGGCATAGCTCAATTAATATTCTCTTCAATTTACAAGTTTTCACCATTGTACACAAAAAAAGGAGACTATTTTCTAGACTCTAACTGAAAATTTGACTAATCTCTAATAGCGGGTACCATAAAAATGGGATTAAATCCTTTTGATATTACCTTTATGCATAATTTAAATTAAATTTTTTAATATGTTTAAGAAAACGCTCATTGTAATCCTTTGCTTAGTGTGTGTAACCACTTTTTTACACAGCCAAAATGCAGTCAAATTAATTAATGAATCTGAAACCGAGCGAATTGAAAAGTATTTGTCCTCAGATGAATTAGCGGGTCGACAAATTTATACAGCGGGTATTGAAATGGCGGCAAAATTTATTGCCAATGAGTTTAAACAAAATGGACTAGCCACTTTTAAAAATAGTGATAGCCATTTGCAAAGCTTTTCAAGAATTAGCACAAAATTTATTTCTGCAGCAGGAAATTTTGATGGTAATAATATAGATACAAAAAATATCATTGCTATCACTTCCGAACCCAATCTAGACATTAATGAAAAAAGTGGCTATGAGGTTGTAAAGATAGCCAAGGAAGATAATTTATTTTTAACGGTTAGAAAGTATATGACTAACAATAAAAATTATGTAATATTAGTGGATGAGGCTTTGGGAGCAAATTTTGGAAGATTGGTACAATTCAAATCTGGATTGAGTGAGCAACAAAAATCAATTTTTATTGTTTTAACAAATCAAACACCCACACAATATAAATTACAAGCAACACATAAAATTGATAAATTATCACTTTCAAATGTAGTAGGTATTATTCCAGGTAAATCATTGCCTAATGAATATGTGATTTTTTCAGGACACTACGATCATTTAGGAGTGAATGGAAAAAGGGCAGTCAATGGCGATTCTATTTATAATGGCGCTAACGATGATGCCGCAGGTACTACTGCTATGATTATGTTATCAAAATATTTTTCAGCTTTAGCTAATAATGAGCGTACATTGGTGTTTGCTGCGTTTACAGCTGAGGAGTCGGGCGGGTTTGGTGCACAATATTTTTCAAAACAATTTGATCCACTGCAGGTAAAGGCAATGTTTAATATTGAAATGATTGGAACCGAAAGTAAGTGGGGGAAAAATAGTGCGTACATCACTGGGTATGAAAAAACTGATATGGGTGCAATACTTCAAAAGAATTTACAAGGAACCGATTTTCAATTTTATCCAGACCCTTATACGGATCAAAATTTATTTTACAGATCAGACAATGCAACATTGGCGCGCTTAGGTGTGCCAGCACATACCATCAGTACATCCAAAATGGATAACGAACCCAACTACCATAAACCAAGTGATGAATTTTCAACCTTAGATATTGCAAATATGACGCAAATTATCAAGGCCATTGCCAAGAGTGCACAATCTATTATTGCAGGAAAGGATACGCCAACAAGAGTTGATACAACACAATTAAAATAATTTGACTCATTAAATTTGTAGGCCCAATAAATTTGAAACATGAAAGCATTTAAAAAAGGAATTAAATTATTTGTCATTTTTATTTTAACCGTTATTTTTTCTTATGCACAGGAGTCCGCTTATTTTCCATCAGCAAATCATTGGGAAAGAAAAACACCTGCCTTTTTTAAAATTGATTCTAATAAAATAAAGGAGGCTATTCAATTCTCAACACAACATGAGTCTAAGTATCCTAGGAATGCCAGAATTACCCAAGCCATGCAATATGCGAAAGAGCCATTTGGCGACCCAGTAGGTCCAATGATTGATCGAGGTGGGTTGAGCGGGTTAATTATTTATAAGGGATATATCATTGCTGAATGGGGTGACCCTACTATTGTTGAAACTTGTAATAGTGTTACAAAAAGCTGGGTTTCTAGCATTGTAGGACTTGCACTTGATAAGGGTTTAATTTCTTCCTTAGATGATAAGGTCAACAACTATATGCCACCGATTCAACCTTATGCTGCTTTGATGAATACCAATCAAAATTCAATTGCAGCTAAAGATTTTATTTATCCTTTTGCTTCAGAACATAATAAAAAAATTAGTTGGGATCACTTACTTCGACAAACCAGTGATTGGGAGGGGGAATTGTGGGGTAAGCCAGATTGGGCAGATCGACCTACAGAGAATTCTGCGGAATGGTTAACACGAAAAAGAAATGAGCCAGGCACTAGTTATAAATATAATGACACCCGCGTTAATGCATTGGCACTTGCCATGACTGCGGTTTGGCATAAACCACTACCTGAAGTACTTAGAGAAAATATCATGCAACCAATTGGCGCAAGTAATACTTGGACATGGGCTGGCTATGAAACTTCCTGGATAGTATTAGATGGAAAGCCCGTTCAGTCGGTGAGTGGCGGAGGCCACTTTGGTGGCGGCATGTTTATCAATGCTTTTGATATGGCAAGATTTGGATTGCTGACCTTACATAAGGGCAATTGGCAAGGCAAACAGTTATTGTCTACAAGCTGGTTTAAAAAAGCGACCACACCGACTACTGTGAATCCAGAATATGGGTTCATGAATTATTTTTTAAATACCGATAAAAAATTATATCCTTCAGCACCTGCTACTGCCTATGCGCATTTGGGCAATGGAACGAATATTATTTATGTAGACGAAGTGAATGCATTAGTGGTAGTAGTAAGATGGATAGAAGGCAATTCGATTGACGAATTCTTAAAAAAATTATTAGCCGCATTACCCGCTAAAAAATAAATTACTTGTAAATAGATAAAA
>CALLKA010000006.1 GCA_938008665.1 uncultured Bacteroidota bacterium | reverse complement strand
ACAGCATCATGCATTGGTACATTTTTTTCTTTTGTTTTTAAGCAATACGCTTTAATCATTTTTGTAGTGTCCATTTTGTATAAATTTTAAAGTGAAATTTTCTAATTGAAAGTAGGTTATTTATTGTGATTCATTTAAGTTCAAGGGCTGTTTTTTGTTAAAATGGCCAAAAATTGTATTAATACTAACTTTTAGGCGTCAATTTTAGCATATTTCGCATGTGATTCAATGAATTCCCTTCTTGGAGCCACTTCGTCACCCATGAGCATACTAAAAATACGATCCGCTTCAGCAACGCTTTCGATGGTCACTTGTTTCAAGGTTCTTCTGGATGGATCCATGGTCGTTTCCCATAATTGGTCTGCGTTCATTTCTCCCAAACCTTTATATCGTTGTATAGTTACTGAATCATCTTTTCCACCACCAATTTTTGTAACCAATGCTTTTCTTTGCTCTTCGCTATAGGCATATTCCTGATCCTTGCCTTTTTTCACCAAGTATAAAGGAGGTTGTGCAATGTATACATATCCATTCTGCACTAACTCTTTCATATATCTAAAGATGAAAGTTAAAATTAATGTGGCGATATGAGAACCATCCACATCGGCATCGGTCATAATAATTAATTTATGATAACGAAGTTTTGCAATATTCAAAGCCTTTGGATCTTCAGCAGTACCAACGGTTACACCAAGTGCAGTATACATATTACGAATCTCTTCATTTTCGTAAATTTTATGTTCCATTGCTTTTTCAACGTTCAAAATTTTACCACGTAATGGTAAAATGGCTTGATAGCCGCGATCACGCCCTTGTTTTGCAGTACCTCCCGCCGAATCTCCTTCGACTAAGTAAAGCTCACATCTTTCTGGATCCCTATCTGAGCAATCCGCTAATTTTCCAGGAAGACCGCCACCCGTAAGTACCGTTTTGCGTTGCACCATGTCGCGCGCTTTTTTAGCAGCTACACGGGCTTGGGCCGCTAAAATTATTTTTGAGATTACATACTTCGCTTCTTTCGGATTTTCTTCTAAATAAGCTTCTAATACCCTAGAAACGGTAGTTTGAACCACACCACTAACCTCGCTATTTCCTAATTTGGTTTTTGTTTGACCTTCAAATTGAGGTTCAGGCACTTTTACAGAAATAATTGCACTTAAACCTTCTCTGAAATCATCTCCTTCCACCGTTACTTTTGCTCTTTCAAACAAACCTTCCTTGTCGCCGTAACTTTTAAATACGCGGGTGAGTGCAGTTCTAAATCCTGTAACGTGCGTTCCACCTTCGATCGTATTAATATTATTTACATAAGAAAATATATTCTCTTTAAAATCGTCATTATAGGTCAATGCCACTTCAACCATTACATTAGATGCTTCATCTAAACCTTCTACGTACAAAGGTTGTGCAATGATCGGATTACGATTACCATTCTTATCTAACATTTGCACAAACTCAACAATACCACCTTCGCTATAAAAATTGTTTTTATAAGCAACGCCTGTATCATCTAATTCTCTGTGGTCAGTTAATGTAATGCTGATTCTTTTATTCAAATAGGAAAGCTCACGTAAACGACCTTCTAAAATTTCTCTTTTATAAACTGATTCTTGAAAGATGCTTAAGTCAGGCCAGAAATGAACGCGTGTGCCAGTTTTGTCACTTGTTCCAGATTCTCTTACCGCATATTTTGGGATACCAATGCTATATTCTTGTTCAAATATTTTACCTTCTCTTTCAACGGTTACCAACAATTTGGTACTAAGTGCATTTACGCAACTTACACCTACACCATGCAAACCGCCAGATACCTTGTAGGTATTTTTATCAAATTTACCTCCAGCATGTAATACAGTCATTACCACTTCCAAAGCGGATTTTTTCTCCTTGGTGTGCATTGCTGTAGGAATACCACGACCATTATCTTGAACGCTGATGGAATTATCTTCATGAATGGCAACTTCAATATGAGAGCAATACCCTGCCAATGCCTCATCAATGGAGTTGTCAACTACCTCATATACAAGGTGGTGTAAGCCTTTGGAGCCCACATCGCCAATATACATAGCGGGTCTTTTTCGAACGGCTTCCAATCCCTCTAAAACCTGGATACTATCGGCACCGTAATTCTTGTTTTCTGCTGATTCGCTTGACTGTAAATCTTCTGACATAAAATGGTTAAAATTATTTTGTTTTTATAGGCATTCCGAATGCATACAAACTTAAGAAAATTAAGGGTTTAAAGCCTGTTTTAGCCCCAATTTAGTTATCCCCATTTTGGCCATTTTGTGCATAGTTTTTTAGCCTAAAAATGCCCCCTTTTTTCAGTCATTTTTGCGTCAGATTTTGGCCTTCCATAGTTGCTTTACTTTTTATGCCTTAATTTTGCTTTTATGACAGTAGCGCAGGAAATATTAAAGCAAGTAAATGCACCCCATGGATTTGATGGGATGGCCTTGTTGTATTCCAAGGAGCAGCGCATACCTGGATCCACGCAATACCACATACGTCGCTATGCTGCGCAGGATAGTTGGGCGGCGGAGGATACCGGCATGTTCATATATCACTATAATGCAAGTACACCCAAGGATAACTATTTAGAATTGCGATTTTGCATTTCAGGCAACAGATATTGTGACAATAAATTATGCGGTACCTGTAATCAGTCACCCACCAGTGATTGTTCGGGTCCATTGCGCACGATTGATGTTTTTTCATTTCATTTTACTTCCACTTTTTTACATCAGTTTGTACATCATGTAAAATTGAATAATAAAAAAGATGATTTATTGGCATTTAAGCACACAGATAATTTTTCTAAAATATTTCAATTGAGTTTAAAAAAGCGCGCCACTTTGGATGCTTTGTTAAATCATAGTTATTCAGGTTCGCTTGAAAATATTTTTGTAAATGCAAAAGTGCATGAATTATTGGTGTACAGCTTGGAGCATGTGGTGGAAGAAAAAGACGCTGTGTTTTCTTGTAAATTTTTAGCCGATGAACGTGGCACTGAAAGCATATATCAGGCGCGTGAATTTTTATTACAACATATTGGTGATCCTATTACCATTAAGGAATTGAGCCGTAAGGTGGCTATGAATGAGTGTTATTTAAAGAAAGGGTTTAAAGAGGTTTTTGGCACTACTATCTTTGATTTTTACCAACAACAAAGAATGGAACACGCAAAGTATTTGTTGTATGAGAAAGCTTTAAGTGTCACGGACGTATCCGCGTTATTGGGCTATTCGTCTATCTCTCACTTTTCTGCAGCCTTTAAAAAGCATACTGGCTTAAAACCTTGTGAGTTGTTAAATTAATAAGGATTTCGTTTATCCTATTTTTTAGTTTCTTCCTTTTATTTTAGTTATTTTTATTTCACAAACTATTCTATGCGACATTTATTAGCCATTGCAATTGTATTTTTATTTAGCTCCTGTATTAACCAAAGAGTGGATTTAATTGTGCATCATGCACAAATTTTTACAGTGAACAATGAATTTAGTGTCGCTGAAGCCATGGCCATTCAGGATGGTAAAATTGTTGCTATTGGAAATAATGATGATATCTTAAAAGCGTATAAGTCGGATAGCGTTGTCAATGCAAATGGCGCAAGTGTTTACCCAGGTTTTATTGATGCGCATGCGCATTTTTTAGGATATGGACAATCGCTTTACACGGTAGATTTAATGTTTGTGCCCACATGGGCCGAGGCCATTGCTCGCGTGAAAGACTTTGCAGCTAAGCATCCTGGAACCGGTTGGATCAAAGGAAGAGGCTGGGATCAGAATCGTTTTCCAGGCAAACAATTTCCTACGAATGCGTTGTTAAATGAATTATTTCCTGATCGTCCAGTAATATTAGAAAGAGTAGATGGGCATGCAAGTATTGCCAATGACTTTGCATTAAAGTTAGCAGGGGTAAAGCCAGGTCAAACCATGGAAGGTGGACAGTTTTTAATGCAAGACGGAAAGTTAACAGGCTTATTAGTAGATAATGCAGTAAGTGTGGTTGATAAAATAATGCCCCCTGTTACCAAGGAGGATTATAAAAATTGGTTAATCAGCGCGCAGCAAAATTGTTTTGCAACAGGATTAACGACGATTACAGATTGCGGGTTAAGTCCAGCTGATATTGATCAAGTAGATGCATTGCAAAAAAGTAATGATTTAAAAATGCGTTTGTATGTAATGCTGAGTGACAAACCTGAATCCTATCTTTCAAAATATTATACCGATGGCGGATATGTCACCGATCGTTTGTCAGTGAAAGGAATCAAAGTATATAGTGATGGCGCACTTGGAAGTAGGGGTGCTTGCTTGTTACAACACTATGCTGACAAAGCTGACTGGTCGGGCTTTTTATTAAGTAGTCAAGCACATTTTGATTCATTGGCTGCACAATTAATTAATACCGATTTTCAAATGTGTACCCATGCGATTGGGGATAGTGCAAACCGTACCATATTAAATGTGTATGCGAAATATTTAAAAGGAAAGAATGACAAACGTTGGAGAATAGAACATGCGCAAATTATTCATCCTTCCGATTTTCATTTGTTTGGCGAGAATAGTATTGTGCCTTCGGTACAACCAACGCACGCGACCAGTGATATGTATTGGGCGGGAGATAGATTAGGTGCGGAAAGATTAAAAGGAGGTTATGCTTTCAAGCAATTGTTAGATGAGAATGGATGGCTTCCTTTGGGAACAGATTTTCCTGTAGAAGAAATTAATCCATTTAAAACATTTTTAGCGTCAGTAGCAAGGCAGGATAGTAAGGGTTTTCCTGCAGGTGGCTTTCAAATGGAAAATGCATTAACAAGGGAGCAAACCATTCGAGGTATGACCATTTGGGCCGCAAAAGCAAACCGCATGGAAAAACAAGTAGGTTCCTTGGAAATAGGGAAGAAAGCTGATTTTATTATCCTTGATAAAAATTTAATGATTGTGCCTGCGGATAGTATTTTGCAAATAAAAGTGAAGCGTACTTATTTGAATGGAGAGCGCGTTTATTAATAGTTTGGTTTGAATATTATATTTCATCCTTCTCTGCTCGCCATTTAACGCTAAAATTTATAAATTCTAACTAAAAGTCTGAACTCGCACTTCGTGCTCAGACATGCAGACTTTTTTAACGTTCGAATTTATAAATTTCTTTACGCTATGGCTCAAAGTTCAGGAGTGAAATACAATATTCAACTCTAAAACTTAATGATTACAACCCGACCATATCTTTAGGGATGACCCATGCGTCAAATTCTTCAGGCGTAACGTAGCCTAATTTTACCGCCATTTCTTTTAATGTGGTTCCTTCCTTATGTGCTTTTTGCGCTATCTCTGCCGACTTATAATATCCAATTTTGGTATTTAAAGAAGTCACTAACATTAAGCTATTGTTCACGTGCTTATTGATATTAGCTTCGATAGGTGCTAAACCTATGGCGCATTTCTCATTGAAACTCATACAGCCATCTCCAATTAATCTTGCACTGTGTAGGAAATTATAAATCATGACTGGTTTAAATACGTTCAATTCAAAGTGACCCATGGAACCACCTATGTTAATGGCAACATCATTGCCCATTACCTGTGCCGCTATCATGGTTAATGCTTCAGATTGGGTAGGATTTACTTTGCCTGGCATGATAGAAGATCCAGGTTCATTGTCTGGAATAAAGATTTCGCCAATTCCACTTCTTGGTCCGGATGAAAGCATACGAACATCGTTGGCAATTTTCATTAAGCTTACGGCTACTGTTTTTAATGCGCCATGTGATTCAACAATGGCATCATGTGCCGCGAGTGCTTCAAATTTATTTTCAGCAGTGATAAAAGGAAGGCCTGTTAAAGTTGCAATATGCTTTGCTACATTTTCTGAATAACCTTTGGGTGTATTAATTCCAGTTCCAACGGCAGTGCCACCTAATGCTAATTCACTTAAATGTGCTAATGTATTTTCAATCGCTTTTAGGCCATGCTTTAATTGGCTTGCATATCCGCTAATTTCTTGTCCTAAGGTAAGAGGGGTAGCATCCATAAAATGGGTACGACCAATTTTTACAATATGCATGAATTCGGCACTCTTTGCATCCAATGTATTTTTTAAAGTAGTAATACCTGGAATGGTTATTTCTTTTAAAATTTGGTAAGCCGCAATATGCATGGCTGTTGGGAAAGTGTCATTCGAAGATTGTGATTTATTAACATCGTCATTAGGATGTATAAATTTATCATGATCTAATAAGCTGCCACCATTGATAACATGCGCGCGATAAGCAATTACTTCGTTCATGTTCATATTGCTTTGGGTACCACTACCTGTTTGCCATACGACTAATGGAAATTGATCATCTAATTTACCAGCTAATATTTCGTCACATACTTGTCCTATTAAATCACATTTTTCTTTTGGTAAAACACCAGCGTCACAGTTGGTTAAAGCTGCTGCTTTTTTTAAGTAAGCAAATGCGCGAATAATTTCTTTCGGCATTCTGTTAATGTCTTGCGCTATTTTGAAATTTTCAATACTTCTTTGTGTTTGAGCACCCCAATATACATTTACAGGTACTTTTACTTCGCCCATGGTATCTTTCTCAATTCTGTATTCCATATCGTAAAATTTTGATAGCACAAAGGTACTACAGCAATTATAAAATTGCGTCAGTTGGGCTTATTAAATTCGTGTAAAAAAGGGCTAATGACCTTTGAAAACAGGCTTCCTTTTATCAATAAATGCTTGAATTCCTTCTTTGCAATCATCGGTGACAAAGCATTCTCCAAATAATTCGGCTTCGACATCATAACCATTTACTTGCTCATCCCATACCGCATTAATGGCCTTAATGGAGTTGCCCACAGCAATCGGAGATTTTTGATGACATACCCTTAATATAGAAAAGGCCTTATCCAATAATTCGCTTTGCGGAACCACATAGTTGGCTAATCCATAATTCATCGCTTGTGTGGCATTGATGGTTTTACCTGTAATGATTAATTCCATGGCCCTGCCTTTGCCTACTCTTTGGGTTAATCTTTGCGAACCACCATAGCCAACCATGATCCCTAGGTTTACTTCAGGCTGTCCAAAAGTGGCGCTTTCCGATGCAATCACAAAATGGCAACTCATGGCTAATTCGCATCCACCACCCAATGCAAATCCATTGACACAAGCAACCACAGGTTTTGGACAATGCTCAATTTTTGAGAATACGGCTTGTCCTCTTTTTGCAACAGCCACTGCTTGCTCTTTTGTTAAGGATTCAAATTCTTTTATATCTGCACCAGCAACGAAGCTTTTAAGTCCTGCGCCGGTGATAACCACGCTTTTTATTTCTGGAAATTTATAAACGCGATCCATAACCGCATCCAAATCATTAATGACTTGTTTGTTCAACGCATTTAAAACATCGGGACGATTAATGGTTATGATTAAGGTGTGGTCTTCTAATTTTGTAAACAAAGTTTGGAACGACATAATAAAAAATTTAATTTTTTATTGCACCTTATTTTTTGTGTTTCGCTACCCAATCTTGAATATAGGTTGCGATATCGGTGGTATTAGTACCAGGTGCAAATAAGGTACCAATGCCCATCTCTCTTAAAACAATACTATCTTGTTCAGGTATAATTCCGCCACCTGTTAGTAATACATTTGTCAATCCTTTTTCCAGCATTAAATTATAAACTTTTGGGAAAACGGTCATGTGTGCCCCTGATAAAATGCTAATGCCTATCGCGTCCACATCTTCCTGTAAGGCTGCTTGAACCACCATTTCTGGACTTTGGCGTAGGCCTGTATAAATAACTTCCATCCCGGCATCTCTTAAAGCGGTTGCAATAATTTTAGCGCCACGGTCATGTCCGTCTAATCCAACTTTGGCGACTAATACTCTTATCGGTTTCACATTACTCATGTTAAGTGTTACTACAATTTACATTATTTATTGGAAAGTAATTTCAAACTGTACTCGATTCTTTCTTTCGCGTCTTTTAATTCAATGGCTTGAATAATTTCAAAAACACCTGGTCCAAATTTACCACCCACTAACATGATTCTAAAAGGCAACATAAGGTCGCCTGGTTTTATTTCATGGGTTGCAGCCAGGGCTTTAAAATGTATTTCAAGATCAGCCGCTGTGGGTTGTGTATCTCCCTTGCTGATCATTGCTTCATAATCGCCTGTTAATGCGGTAAAAAAGCCTTGCTTTTTCTCCTCCCATTTTGTTAGTATGGACGCAGTGTCAATCTCAGTTGGTGCTTTGAAAAAGAAACTGCCTTGGGTAATGAAATCAGTTAGTAAATGACATCTGTCTTTAATAAGTCCAATTACTTTTACCAAATAGGCGGGCTCGTGAACTTCAATTTGTGCATCATCATAAAATGGTTTTACTAATGTAGCGAGTTGATCATTGCTTGTTTTCTTTATCCATTCTTGGTTGAACCATTTTGCTTTTTCGTAATCAAATTTCGCACCACCTTTATGAACACGCTCTAGTGAAAATTGCGCAATTAATTCGTCGATGCTAAAAATTTCTTTATCCGTACCATCATTCCATCCTAATAAAGCTAATAAATTGATTAATGCTTCAGGAAGGAATCCTCTTTCTTTAAATCCAATGGTTTGTTCTTTTGTATTGGGGTCCATCCAATCCATAGCAAATACGGGGAAGCCCAATCTTTCTCCATCACGCTTGCTTAATTTTCCATGTCCTTCTGGTTTTAATATCAATGGCAAATGTGCCCATTGTGGCATATGATTTATGCCAAATAAATATTTCCAAAGTAAAATATGCACGGGTGCACTTGGGAGCCATTCTTCTCCACGAAAAGCATGTGTAATTTTCATTAAATGATCATCCACTACCACGGCTAAGTGATAAGTTGGCATACCATCCGCTTTTAATAAAACTTTATCATCAACTGTACTTGTATCAAAGGAAACTTCACCGCGAATTAAATCATTAAAGGATAATGTTTCTTGTTCCGGCATAATAATTCTAACTACATAAGGGGTGTTATTTTTTAATAAATCATTCACCTCATTTTCGCTTAATGAAATTGAATTTTTCATTTCTTTGCGATGTGCCTTATTGTATTGGAAATTGGGGATTTCGTTTCTTTTGTTTTCCAAATCACTAGGGGTATCAAACGCATAATAAGCATAGCCATCTGCAATGAGTTGGTCTGCGTATTTTTTATATAATTGTTTGCGTTCGCTTTGGCGATAGGGCGCATAGGCACCACCCACTGCAGGGCTTTCATCCGGGGATAAGCCGCACCAGGCTAATGTGTCCATAATATATTGCTCTGCACCAGGCACGAAACGAGATTGGTCGGTATCCTCAATTCTTAATATAAACTCCCCACCATGGTGTTTTGCAAATAAATAATTAAATAAAACGGTTCTTACTCCGCCTATATGTAACCCGCCTGTAGGAGAGGGTGCAAACCTAACTCTGACCTTTGAATCCATGCTATAAATTATTTACACAAAGATAATATTCAATTGGGCAAAAGAACTATTTATCTTTGGGTATGTATTTGAT
>CALLKA010000005.1 GCA_938008665.1 uncultured Bacteroidota bacterium | reverse complement strand
CGGTACTGTTATGTGTTAATTTTTTACGTTGTGTCAAATCCCTCAATAAGGGATAACAAGAGTTGACTAAATTTAAATAACCACCAGGTGTGTTATAAAAATTATCTGTTGTTCTATTAGCAGGGTTGAATTCTGTAATAAAGTTTTTATTACATCCAACCATCACCATACTTAGTAAAACTAAGCTGATTGATAAGCGTTGGAAATTTTTTGAAATATTCATAAAATTTATTTTTTAAGTTATTATCTTATATTATTTAAAAGCCTAAATTAAAACCAAATGTCACTGTAGAAGATGGAACATCATCCTGATAAGCAGCACCATTATATTCAGGATCGCCACCTAAGAATTTGGTAAAATAAGCTGGGTTAATTAATTGTAGGTAAAAACGCATTTTATCAATACCCATTTTATCAGTTTTTGCTTTAGGTAAAGTATAACCAAATGTTACGTCAGCAATTCTTAAAAAGCTAGCATCTTGGTAAAAAATAGCATCTCTAAAATTTGAACCTGGGATACCCATACCATAAATTTCATTTGATGGGTTATTTCTTGTCCAATAATTCAAGTTCAAACGAGCTCCACCACCTGCATCTGAAATATAACTACTCATAAAGCCATTCTTAAACATAGTACCATTTCTGTAAT
Organism: uncultured Bacteroidota bacterium; assembly: GCA_938008665.1. Taxonomy (GTDB): domain Bacteria; phylum Bacteroidota; class Bacteroidia; order Chitinophagales; family Chitinophagaceae; genus Sediminibacterium. The sequence continues at coordinate 4,477 of CALLKA010000005.1, read as the reverse complement.
ACATCATAACCGCTACATCCAAGTTTTTATAACTAACGCGGTTCGTCATACCTAATGTATAATTAGGTAATTGTGTACCTATGATAACACGGTCATCTTGTCCAATAACACCTGATGAAATTTTACCATCATTGTTTTGGTCAACAATTCTTACCTGACCTGGAACTTGACCATATCTTTTTGCTTCAACACTATCACCCAATTGCCAGATTCCTGCTGCTTGAAAATATAAGAAACTCTTTAAAGGATATCCTACAGCTAATGCATTTTCAGGATTTGTTCCTCCACTCCATCCGTATTTTGCACCGTTAGGTAATTCTTCTAATTTATTGACGTTTTTAGTGAAGTTCAATGAAGTAGTCCACATTAAATTTTTAGTAGTAATGTTGGTTGTGTTAACTAACATTTCGACCCCTTTATTTGACACCCTACCTACGTTCGCAATAATAGTACCAAAACCTGAAGTTGTTGGCAATGCTTGTCTCATGATCAAGTCCTTTGTAGTTCTATTATAAACCTCGATGGCTGCAGTTACTCTATTATTAAAAAATCCAACGTTCAATCCTAAGTTCAATTCTTCACTACGCTCCCATCCTAATTCTTGGTTTGGTAAATTTCCTGGAGCTAAACCGATACCTGCATTTTGACCAAAATTATAATTGGTTCCAGCCAAAGTTGCAGAAGTTTGGTAAGGAGAAACCACTGAGTTACCCACTTGTCCAAAACTTACTCTTAATTTCAAATCAGAAAATACATTTAAGTCTTTTACAAAATTCTCATCGCCCAAACGCCATGCAAAAGCACCTGATGGGAAAAATGCCCATTTTTTTCCTTCTGCTAATTGAGAAGCTCCATCAGAACGTCCTGTGAAAGTGAATAAATATTTATCATTAAAAGTGTAGTTAATTCTACCCATATAAGATGACAAAGAACGTTGACTAAATGAACTACCTATCGAAAATGATCCTGCAGATTGCATGTTGTACCAAAAAGAATTAAAGGGTAAATTCGTAACTGATCCAACATTCATTTCAGTGGTTGTTTTAAATGCACTTTGTAAACCAGTCACATTTAATTTACTTTTTCCTTTTTCTAAATTATATGTTAATTGATTATCAAAAGTATATGCTGTAATGTAATCGTCTTCAACAGAACCTCTTGTTAAACCTAAATTCACCGACTTTGAATAAGTACCACGGTATTCATCTTGTTTTGCATGTTGATTTGAAGCAGAAATAGTTGTTTTAAAAACTACCCCTTTTAATAAATTCAATTCGCCATAAGCACTTCCCATTTGACTTGCAACTGTTCTAGTCCATGTGTAATTTGCTAAGCTTGAAGCTTCCAAAACTGGATTCATTGCTGTATTACGACCCATTCTAACCGCGTAACCATTTACTGATCCAGTAATATCATCTTTTCCAATAACTGGATCCACTAAATCTTTGTAATAAATTACACTTGTAGGACGCTCTCTATATGCAGTTCTAAGTGCTTCAAACGACCCTGTAGGGTTGGTTGAATAGTTTGCATATAAAGTAAAACCTACTTTTAAAAATTTAGTGATCTTTGAATCTACTGCAGCATTCAAATTATATTTTTTATAAGTAGTATTTGCTTGCATACCATCTTCCTGAATATATCCTCCTGAAAAACGATAATTTGTTCCATTAGTACCACCTGATACGGCAATATTTGAACCTAAATTAATACCTGGTTGCGTCATCGCTCCTACTAAATCAGTGGTTCTTCCTCCATTAATAATCGCCAACTCATTTACATTGAACATGGTTTCACTAACAACTGCACCATTTAAAGCTGCGTCCGTTAAGGATGATTTATAAAATTGTTGCGCATTTTGCATTGGAGGCAAATGATCTGGTGTTTTACGTCCAGAATAAAAATCAACTGTAACTCTTGGCTTACCAGTAGATCCTCTTTTTGAAGTAATGATTACAACACCATTTGCACCTCTTGAACCATATATCGCAGTTGATGATGCATCTTTTAAGATATCAATTGTTTGAATATCAGCAGGGCTAATGTCTTGTAATTTACCACCTACCACTCCATCAATAACAACCAATGGCTCTGTATTCATATTTTGCGGGTTACTACTTACTAAAGTTAAGTTAGTAGCTCCATCCGCATTCGGGTTAGCAGTAATTGTATTTTCACCACGAATTGCAATAGACCATAATTGACCAGGCTTGTTACTTAATTTAGTAACCAAGACCCCTGGTACTTGACCTTGCAATGCTTGTGTTGCATTCGCGGGGTTACCTCTAGTGATCTCCTTTGCAGAAACTGTTCCCACTGCACCGGTTAAATCTTTTTTCTTAACTGAACCATAACCAATAACTACCGCATCTTCTAATTGCTTAGAATCACTTGTTAAAGTAGCAGCAATAGATGTTTGATTAGTTAATTTAATTTCAGTGGCAGTAAATCCAAGTGAACTAATTACTAAAACATTATTATTTCCTTTGGCAGGTACATCAAGGGTAAACTTACCATCATTGTTGGTAACAGTTCCTTTGGTGGTTCCTTTAATGACAACAGACGCTCCAACAATAGCAGCTCCATTTTCACTATTTTTTACAGTTCCAGTTAACGGGCGATTTTGTGCCCAAATAATATTGCCAATAAAAAATAGTGGCAACATCATCAAGAGAATTTTTCTCATGGTTTAGCAATTTTAATTTTATAATCTTTTATAAATGAATCGTTTACTTTAAAAATAATTTCTATATATTGTTTAAAGATTTGAGTAAATTAGGGTAATTTGTTTAAAATGTTAAGATTGTTAACATTTACTTACGAAAACGATTTCGTGGTTACATAAACATAACATATTAAAACATAATTAGTTAATTTTAAAATCTTAATATCATACTATGAAACTATTTTTCACATTACTTATTTTGTTAACATTTGTTAACGTGCAAACCTACGCTCAAAAGACAGTCGTTAAGCTGGATTACTTTTATAATAATGAGTATAAAACAAATTCAGATGGTAGTGCTTACCGCTTTCATTATATATGGGAGGATACGACACTTAATGGTTATAGCATGTGGGGTGAAATGTTTACCGATAAAGGCGCTAAAATTAGAAGCCTAATTGATGCCCCAACTATTGAGAATTTAAAAAAAGCATCTGTCTATATTATTACGGATCCAGATAATCAAAAGGAATCCCCAAATCCTAATTATATGAAAGCAGCCGATGTTAAAGTGATAAGCGATTGGGTTGCACAAGGCGGTGTATTAGTATTACTAGCAAATGATTCGGCCAATGCAGATTTATCTCATTTTAATTTATTAGCCAATGCCTTTGGAATTCATTTCACAGACAAAGTCCGTAATTCCGTAATCAAGGATATTACTGTTGGTAAAATTATGGTGCCAGACACACATCCCATATTTACTACAGCCAAACAATTATACTTAAAAGGCATTTGTACTTTACAATTAAAAAGTCCTGCGCAAGCGTCACTTGAAAATAACGGAGACGTAATCATGGCAACAAGTAAGTTTGGTAAAGGAACTGTATTTGCTGTGGGTGATCCATGGATTTATAATGAGTATGTAGTGAATGATCGCTTAAACCCTACCTACCAAAACAAACAAGCAGCTATTGAACTTACCAATTGGTTATTAAAACAAATCCCGAGGTAAAATTTAAGCTTGAAAAAGTCACCCATTTTTTTTACAATAATAATCGCACTACTTTTTATTCAGTGTAGTCAAATAAAAAAGTCGGTCGTTATTAGCGAATCCTTATTCCCTAGCGTGTTGACTCATTTTGCACCTTATCAAGTCAACCCTATATTTACTAGTGGCGATTCAACTAAATGGGATCACCAATTAAGGGAAAGAGGATATATTTTAAAAGAAAAAGGGAACTATCATTTGTGGTACACTGGTTATTCTAAAAATGATCCCAGAAAATTTTTAGGTTATGCAACATCGAAGGATGGCATACAATGGGATCGTTACAATGGAAATCCTATTGTGAATAATCATTGGGTTGAAGATGTATTCGTAATTAAATCAAAGGGAACTTACTATTTATTTGCAGAAGGCCAGGGCGACACTGCACACATGTTCACTTCAACGGATCGGGTACATTGGCAAGAAAAAGGAAATTTAGATATTCGTAATACAGATGGATCCCCAATTAGTATTGGGCCATTTGGCACCCCCACAGTTTATATAAAAAATGGTATCTGGTATTTGTTTTATGAAAGAGGTGATCATGGTATTTGGTTAGCCACTTCAAACAATTTAAAAATTTGGAGAAATGTTCAGGATACCCCTGTGATAAAAATGGGGCCTGATGCATATGACCAATATGCTGTAGCGATGAATCAAGTAATCAAATATAAAGGCTTGTATTATGGCTATTACCATGCATCGGCTTTTAAAGATTGGCATGAATGGAGCACTAACATTGCAGTTTCTAAGGATTTAGT
>CALLKA010000004.1 GCA_938008665.1 uncultured Bacteroidota bacterium | reverse complement strand
GAAGTTTTTTTTAATACCGCACAACAAATGGCCAGTTATCGAAGTTCTGCTACATCAGGCACAACACCGATGCAACAGATTAATATTTTTCCCAATCCTATTATGCCCAATTATAACGGACCTATTGCGATGCGAGGATTAGTTGAAAACGCAATTGTAAAAATTACATCGCTTAGTGGAAAATTAATTTATCAGACTAAGGCTTTAGGAGGACAAGCTATTTGGGATGGCAAAACTTATGATGGAAATAAAGTTGCCACCGGAATTTATTTGGTTTTTGCAAGAGATGAACTCGGTACTGAAAAAGCAGTTGGGAAAATAATGATTACCCATGGGCAATAGTAAAATTGCAAATAGGGATTAAAAGTAATTCAATAGGTAAAATTAGGATTGCCTTATTTAACTTCTGCATTCATATCAAAATCCTTAAAAGATTTAAACTTCCAGCTACCTTGCTCTCCAGCTATAACACGATATAGAATTTGTCGCACTTTACTGGTAGGTTGTTTAATCGCAGTATCAGATTCAAAAATGGGAAATTTCCTAAATAACACCCCTTCCAATAATCTATACTCATCCTGTCCCCGATAGCCTTTACTTAATCTCATATCATCTTTTATGTCTGGAAAAAAGATAGGCTCCATACGCTCGTTTTCCTTGGAGCTTATGCAGAACAATGATTTATTACCCTTAGGTTCTTCAATAAAAATAATTACATCAGGGAAACCGTCATTATTTAAATCATCAATTTCAGCAGACAATACCCTTGCCTTGATTTCCAAAGACGCTTCTCTTGCTTCTGATTTAAAACCAATTGGGCGTATAGTTAAGGTATTACGATCAGGCGTTTTATTTAAACAAAAAATTTTAAACCCCGCTTTCCCAATTTTTAATGTACTATCATATTTTTTGTACCCTTGGGCCACTAAACTATTCGCCAATAATAACAACCCAAAAACAAAACAATTTTTCATATTTAATTCCTTTACTACTCAAAGTTAGTAGAATAGTTTTAATTTACCATTCAAACAAAATACAATGCAGTTTCAGATCAAGCAAAGTACAATCAATCAAGTTGCATTCATTCAATTACAAGACATTGAATTGGGGGTAACCATCGAGATTTTGGCAAAAGGAGCCCTATTAAACAGCTGGCTTTTAAGTCAAGGGGGCGAATCTCATCAATTTATCATGGGTAACGACTTAAATGCTACTATGGAATTTGAAAGCCAAGGATTTAGAAGTGCCAAAATGAGCCCTTACGTTTGTCGATTATACAAAGGCCAGTACGCACATTTAAATACCACCTATACCATGGATCGTTTTTATATGGGCGAACATGCGATACATGGAATCATGTATGATGCTGATTTTATTGTGCAAGCTACTGAAGCAAATGAACATCAGGCTGTTGTTATTTTAGTACATCATTATCTTGGGAGTGATCAAGGTTATCCATTTCCCTTCACGATGCATGTAAAATGGATCTTAGAAAAAAAAAATAAGGTTTCAGTGCAAACAACTATCCTGAATGATGCAACTATTCCTATTCCCGTTGTTGATGGTTGGCATCCTTACTTTACATTAGGCGAAAGCATTAACAATTGCACTTTACAATTTTCAAGTAAAGGAAAAATGGAATACGATAGTGATTTACTTCCTACTGGAAATATTATTGAAGATGCTCGCTTTAGCAATGGTTTTAAAATTGGAACTTTGCAACTAGACGATGGTTATGAATTAGATGCAGAAAATAGCATCTGTACTTTACAAAACGAACAATTTATATTAAAAATATTGCCATCTTCACTATATCCATACTTACAGTTGTATATACCTCCAGATAGAAATAGTATAGCTATTGAAAATTTAAGCGGTGCACCGAATGCCTTTAATAATAAAATGGGGCTCCAAATAGTGAAGCCCCAGAATAATATTGTTTTTGAAACTAGTTACCAATTAGTCGTAAAATAAAAACTACAAATCCACAACTGCGGTAATACTTATTTCAACATTTACATTACGTGGTAAAGTTTTCACTGCGACTGTTTCACGTGCCGGGAAATCAGCAGAAAAATAACTTGCATACACATCGTTCACTTGTGCGAACAATTGCATATCACTTAAAAAAATACTCGTTTTAACAACATGGGCAAAACTTAATTTAGCTTCATCTAATATGGCTTTTATATTTTCCATTACCTGTTTGGTCTCTGATAAAATATCAGTTAAAACAAGCTCCCCTGTTGCCGGGTTAAAAGCGACTTGACCACTCGCAAATAAAAATCCATTGGCAATAACAGCTTGACTATAAGGCCCAATTGGTGTTGGTACTTTGCTAGTTTGAATGATTTGTTTTGGCATATATTTAATTATTATGCGCAATTTCTTATTTTTCTACCAATTCACCGCCTATTTTTGCAAAACAATTACAAATATTGAATACCCTACTTCATATTGATACTGCAGGTCCAGAGGCCATTATTGGAATCAGCCAAGACTTACAAGTCATTGCTTCAAAACAAAACAACCTATCAAATACGCATGGGGAGTTTGTGCAAGCGGGTGTGGAAACGTTATGCAAAGAAGCTGGAATTTCCCTTAAAGCTATGGATGCAATTGCCGTGACTATGGGGCCGGGTAGTTATACTGGATTAAGGGTTGGACTTGCCAGTGCCAAAGGTTTGGCCTTTGCCTTAGATAAACCTTTAATTGGGCTTTCAACCCTCAGCTTATTAGCTAAGGCCGCTGTTGGTCATTTAATTGAAACCAGGAATGCCTTGTTGGATGATAAACAATTGCAGCTGTTTTCAATGATTGACGCTAGAAGGATGGAAATTTTCGGAGCAATCTATAATAGCTCACTTGACTACCTAGCTCCAGAGAAAGCCATAATCTTGGATGAAACCCTATTGCATTCATTACTCAGCAATGGACCTCTCATCTGCATTGGATCGGGGGTGACTAAAACTAAAACTTTGACACAATACCCTGATTTTCATAATAAATTACCTTTGTTTCTAGACGCTTCCTACTCTATTCATGAAATGGCCGCTTTAGCATTAGTCAAGCTTAAATCAAATGATTTTGAGGACTTAGCTTACAGTGGTCCGGCCTACCTAAAAGACTACTACCAAAAGCCACTCATAAAATAATTGTTTAATTATTGACTTAATGTTAAACCTTTGACTAGTAACATTGTCAGATATTATTAAAAATAGGAACGCAACACTCCTATTTTTAATAAAATATATATAACAAAAAAATAAACTAAATAGAATTAATTAGTTAAATTGTACCGCGTTTATAGTTTTAACCCCCAAATAATATATCATGAACCAATCACTTCCAACACTTCAACTCAGCAATGGGTCCAATTCATTGAAGGTTGATTTATTGCACGCAAAAAAAGCGGCAATGATTTTAAGAGCATTAAATCATAAGCTCAGACAACAAATTGTTAAACTAATTGACGAACAGAAAAAGGTAACTGTTACTGAGATTTATGTCAAATTAAGATTAGAACAATCCGTTGCTTCGCAACATTTAGCCATTTTAAGAAGAGCCGGTATTGTAAGTACCATTCGTGAAGGCAAATTTATTTTTTATAATGTGGACTATGCAAGATTGGAACAAGTAAACCAATTTGTAGAAAATTTAGTAGGATAAATATGTCTTTATCTGTCGCAAAATTTCAGGAATTCCTAGCCCAAGAAAATGCATTCATAATCGATACTAGGGATGAAGCTTCTTTTTTTGAAGGCTTTATCCCTAGTTCATTTCATTTTAAACCTGAGTTAATTCATCAAGCGGCGGCATTAGGTTTATTATCTTTTGAACAACCTTTATTATTTATTGGCGAACATGACAACGAAAAAATTGCAATAGCTTATTTTGAAAAATTAGGATTCAGCAATATCAAGGGCTGGCTGGAAGGAGGCTTTGCTTCTTGGCTAAATGCTGACAAGCGCTATGATTTAGTGATTGAAGTGGAAGCGGATGAATTAGCCATGGATATTCCATTTGACGAATTCTTAATGGTATTAGATATCCGAACCGAGGAACAATACAATCAAGGGCATATTAAAAATTCCATACACCTCCCTTTATTGGAATTCGCAGATCCAGGGAGTATGTCTGAGTTAGACGAACATTTCAATATTTATATTTTAAGTGAAGATGGCGAAGCAAATACGCTTGCAGCTAGTATATTAAAAAAACAAGGTATTCATAATAATAGAGTTGTAAAAGGAGGCTGGCAAAGTATAATACAACTTAAAGATAAATTCACGATCGAAGTAACTAAGGAAAAAAAAGCGATCGATCCATTAGACGCGCTTTAATCAACCACTAAGTTTGCATGTTTTTGAGGATCAAATTCATACTTCCATCTTTTGTGACTCCATAAATAATTTGCCGGATTTTGTTTGATTTTTTCCTCCAATATTTTCACATACAATGCAGTCAATTGTCCATCTTTGAAATAATTTGGGGACGTAGTCATGACTTCATATTGCAAATGATAATAACCACGCTTAGTACTATGAAAATAGGCAAACACCTGTGCCGTATTATTTAATTTAGCTCCCTTTTCGGGTCCCTTAACAAAGGGTGTACGTCTTCCTAAAAAATTTACCCAAAATGCAGACATTGGACTACCCGGATTTTGATCGGCTGCCAATGCCATTGCATAATTTCCTTGCGTTGCATATTTATGAAACTGCGTTTTAAATTGTGTGGCAGGAATCATGATGCTTCCAAAACGCTCACGCATTTTTAATACTATATTATTAATGTAAGGATTTGACAAGGGCATATATACTGCAATAAAGGGATATTTTCCGTATTTGGCAACACCCCAATTCGCAAATTCCCAATTAAAAAAATGTCCTGCCATGATTTGAACAGGCTGTCCTGTTTCATATAATTTATTTAGTACCTCAACATTAGAAGTAAATCGTTTTTCAAATTCGGAGGTAGAGATGGAAATTAATTTAATCGTCTCAATGAATGAATCTGTAAAATTTTGATAAAATTTTGTTGCAATTTTTTTTCTTTCTTGTGCCAATTTATTAGGGAATGCAATTTTTAAATTATTTTCAATGACCTGTTTTCTGTATCTAACTACATATTGTAAAAGAAATGCCATAAAATCACTAACGACATAGGCAATACGCCATGGTAATAATGATAAAAGATAAAAAAAGGCATACACTAAATGATACATATTGCTTCCTATTACAGTCAATGCTACTGGGGATCCACCCAAGCATTATGCTCCTTTAATAATTGAATTAATTCGTCAACAGCAATAGCACTGTCAATATTTCTTTTCATAATTTCCTTTCCTTTGTACAAAGTAATTTTCCCAACGCCGCTGCCAACATAACCAAAGTCTGCATCGGCCATTTCACCTGGGCCATTTACGATACATCCCATGATGGCAATTTTCAGTCCTTTTAAATGATTGGTCACCGCCCTTATTCTTGCTGTGGTTTCTTGCAACTCAAATAAAGTACGGCCACAACTAGGACAGGATATATATTCTGTTTTCGAAATTCTAGTTCGCGTCGCTTGTAATATTCCGAAACTGATGGTATTTAAAAATTGTAAAAAGGAAGTATTATTAAAATAATTACGCCCCGATACATTACTTGATTCATTATTTTGTTCTGCATTGGCAGCCACCTTAGCGCTTACACCCAAACAAATCCCATCCCCCAATCCATCTAAGAATAAGGCCCCAGTCTCAGTTGCAAAATGAATCAAATGCTCGTCTGCGCTTGACCAAGCACTTTCGGTCATAAGTATCACTGGATTTTGAATATTTAAATCCATGAATCGCACTAACATTCGGCGAACCGCAGGCATGGCATGCGCCAATTGACTACTTAAACAAAAAACAACTGATTTGTCTTTGGCAATTTCTATGAGCTGCTCATCCCTTATTCCATTTTTTGTACAATAACAATCTACCATTACAAAATTAATAAAGGCACTTTTTCGCGGTGCCGCGATATAATTTCTAAAATCAAATAATGGCAAATACTTTGTTCTATCATTGACTGTTTCCCACTTTTCAGGCTTGGTGATCACACGTAAGGTACCAGGTAAATCAAAATCAATAACACCATTGGGCGTATAAATAAAATCAGCAGCCAAATCCGAAATAGTCCACTTATCGGTTGCTATATGATAGGCATACCCAATACTAATTAAATCATCGGGTGTAATCGTTGCTTTATGTGTAAAATCTGCAATAACCACTGGCACCTGCTTACCTCCAATAGTTGAAACCGGATGCGTAACTCTTTTTTTAAATTCAAAAGGACTATAAGAAAGTTGGTCAATCTCTGGAATATGATGTACCCCTTTCATTCGATTCGCTGGATATCTTTTAACCAAATCCTTACAAACTGGGATTTCTAATTCAGGATCCTCAGTTAAACTTACCCTTATTGTATCACCAATACCATCCTCTAATAGTGTGCCAATACCAATTGCACTCTTAATACGTCCATCTTCCCCATCACCTGCTTCCGTCACACCCAAATGCAATGGATAACATTCATTAAATTCTTGTTGCATTTGTTGAACCAATAATCGATAAGCTTGCACCATTACCTGCGGATTGCTTGACTTCATGCTTAAAATTATTTGGTGATAATCCAAGCTTCGAGCAATGCGCAAAAATTCCATCGCACTTTCCACCATACCAATGGCAGTATCGCCATACCTACTCATAATACGATCACTCAATGAACCATGATTGGTACCGATACGCATCGCGGTTCCATGTTCCTTGCATATAAGAACAAGTGGTGTAAACCTTTCTCTAATGCGTTCAATTTCTTCCAAATATTCTGCATCCGTATATTCAATTTGTTCAAACTTTTTCTTGTCAACATAGTTGCCTGGATTCACTCGCACTTTCGCAACAATAGTTGCTGCAATTTCGGCAGCATTGGGTGTAAAATGAATATCAGCGACCAAAGGAATATCATAGCCTTGCGCGTTCAAAGCAGCCTTTATGTTTGCTAAATTTTCAGCTTCTTTTTTACTAGGGGCAGTGATACGAACCAGCTCTGCGCCTGCCTTTATACATTTGATGACCTGCGCCACTGTTAAATCAGTATTCATAGTATCGGTGGTCGTCATCGTTTGAACCCGAATAGGATGACCGTTACCAATAATGATATTACCCACTTTTACTTCGCGTGTAAGTAAACGTTGATAGGATGTTAATGAGTTACAATAGTATTGCATAAAAGAAAATATAAAGATAATTATTTTTGTACAACGAGGTTACCTAGTTCCTTTTAAAAAGCCCTGTTGCATTAAAATTTTCTTTAGTAAGGTAATATTATTATCAGTTAAGTTAGCTGATGTTTTCGACTTCGTGTTTAATACAAAAAAGTAAGGGTGTTGATTTTCTTCCACATAACCCAGTACCCATGCTGCATTTTTATTTGCAGTTGTATCTATTCCCATTATATAACTCAAACGGTAATTTGAATTATCTTCCATTAAAATCATTTTTTTTAATTTTTCTTGTGATTTTTTTTGAAAAAACAACTCTTTAAAATAAACCCTTTTAATTAACCCCAATTGTTCATCTGGCGTTATAACGAGTGACCCATCTTCCCAAAAATGAGTACTGTCGGCGCTTGCAATACCCTTTCCATAATTTAGCGAATCCAACACTTTTAAAATTTGCTGGCGACCAATGTTGGCAATAAGGGCTTTATAAAATTGTGCCGAATCATTTAAATTTAATGAAGTATCATGATGGGTTAGGATTCCTTTATCTAATCCAATTAATGCAGGTATTATAAAAAATGTATTTGATGGTGCGAATGCAGAATCCTTATACTTCGACAAATTGTGAATGGTGAATTGTTCTGTTCCATTTTCAAGCAAGGCAAAAGTACCTTGTATACCCGCACTATCCATTAACTGGGCAATAGCAGTATCGTTTTTTACATTATTTGGGTTACATGCATACACCAAAAAAATAAAAAAAGCTGCTTTTAAAAAATTTTGAATCATTGTTTACTTTGATTTATAGAATAGGCAAATTTACCACTTAATATTTACAAAAACACCCCTAACCAGTATACACTAGTTAGGGGTGTTGAAATATATTTAATTTAAAATTTGCTTATTCAATCCCTAATAACTCTACCTCGAAAATCAAGGTCATACCTGGACCAATAAATGGACCAGCAGAACGCTCACCATAAGCTAATTCTGAAGGAATAAACAACTTCCATTTGCTACCAACTGTCATTAACTGGACTGCATCTTGCCAGCCTTTAATTACACCATTTAAAGGAAATGTGATAGGTTCGCCTCTTTCAACAGAACTATCAAAAATTGATCCGTCAATTAATGTGCCATGGTAGTGACATTTTACCTTGTTATTCAAAGTTGGTTTTACAGATCCCGTTCCTGCAACCATTACTTCGTACTGCATGCCATTGGTCATTTTAACGACACCTGGTTTTTTTGCATTTTCTTCTAAAAAAGCTTTTCCTACTGCTCTGTTGAATGTGATTTTTTCTTGACTCATATTATCTTGGTATTTTTTGATACAAACGTCTAATAAACTATCAGGTATAATTGACTTTGCAATAACACCTGCGCTAAATCCTTTGTCAAACAAGGCCATATTAATGTCCTGTAAGCCTTGTCCTTTCATACTTTGTGCAACACGAAAACCCAATGCGTAGGAAGCACTATCTTTTGCAGTTTTTAAAACTACAGTCGCCGCTGTTGCTGTTTTTGACACAGCCGCCTTAGTGGTGGTTAACGGTTTTGCCGCTACTGCTTTTAATGGAGTTGCTTTTATGACTGCAGGTTTAGTTGTTTGTGCAAAACCAACGCCTACAAGACTAAAAGAAATCAATATTAATATACTTTTCTTCATACTTATCATTTGTTTATGAAACGATTAATTTATTTCGATAGGAGGCAAAAATACATCAGAAATGGATTCAAAACCCAACTATCTTGGCAATATTCAGAAACTATTTCAAAAGCTGGCTTAAACAAGCCTGTACCTTGTCTGCACCCATTTTAGCTTGAATACTTTTCATCTGATCTGCAATTTGGCTAGTACATAAATTTCCAATACTTCCTTCATGGGTATGTTTCACTTCAGAGGTATAATTAAATTTTCCTGCTTCAATGTCCAAACCTATTTTTTTATAGGCATCCCTAAATGGCATTCCTGCATTTACTAATTTGTTTACCTCCTCTACGCTAAATAAATATTGGTATTTAGTATCCCCTAATAAATCTTTTTTAACCTCCATGTTTTCAATCATTAAAGAAGCCATCTCGATACAGTTTTTAAGTTGACTGAATGCAGGGAATAGATGTTCTTTCAAAAGCTGCAAATCACGATGATACCCTGATGGCAAATTGGTCGTCATCAGCATGATCTCATTGGGCAATGCTTTAATCCGATTGCAATAAGAACGAATTAACTCAAACACATCCGGATTTTTTTTATGCGGCATGATACTCGAGCCCGTAGTTAAGGTATCAGGAAACTGAATAAATCCAAAATTTTGATTCATAAACAAACAGGCATCCATGCTTAATTTAGCTAAAGTGTCTGCAATATTTGCCATGGCCATCGCAGTAATTCTTTCCGCTTTGCCCCTGCCCATTTGCGCATAAACTACATTAAAGTTTAAGGATTCAAATCCTAATAATTCTGTAGTTCTTGTACGATTTATTGGAAAGGAAGATCCATAACCTGCAGCAGAACCTAATGGGTTTTTATTGACTACATTATAGGCCGCATGCAGCATGGTCATGTCGTCCACCAAGCTCTCCGCATAAGCCCCTAGCCAAAGACCAAAGGAAGAAGGCATCGCTAATTGCAAATGCGTATAACCAGGCAATAAATCATTTTTATGCGCCTCGCTTTTGGTTTGCAATAATTTAAAAAAATCGTTCACCGAAGCGCTTAATTGAATTAATTCCGAACGAAGAAATAGTTTAATATCAACTAAAACTTGGTCATTCCTGCTTCTTGCACTATGTATTTTTTTTCCCACATCTCCCAACTTCGAAGTCAACAATATTTCTACTTGAGAGTGAATATCTTCAACACCTGGCGCTAATTTAAATTCTCCATCTTGAATGGTTTGATATATTTCTACAAGCGCTTTTTTTAATTGCACCAATTCATTCGCTGTCAATAAACCAACTTCAGATAACATGGTAATATGTGCGATTGAACCGAGTACATCATAGGATGCCAAGTATTGATCCATCGCTTGATCATTACCAATGGTAAATTTTTCAACCGCCGATGCGACTTCATTATTTTTTTGCCAAAGTTTACTCATGGTTGAAAATTATTGAAAGTAATTGAATATAAGTGGTTACCCCTTCTTTGATTTCGTTTGTATATATAAATTCATCTGCAGTGTGACTTCTTGCAGAATCACCAGGGCCCATTTTTAAGGTTGGGAAAGGCATCAAAGCTTTATCTGAAGTAGTGACTGAGCCATAATAACCTTTACCTAGCGCCAACCCTGCTTTAATAATCACATGATCCAGGGCAATACCCGAGGATCTCATTCTCAAACTTCTTGGGGTTACTTCCGATTTTACATACTGCCCGATCGTTGCTAATACTTCTTCAAAAGTATATAATTCATTTACACGCACATCCACTACCATCTTACAATTCGAAGGTACCACATTGTGCTGTTTGTTATCTGTTTCAATAACGGTTGCTGTCATTTTTACACTTCCAAGTAAATCTGACACTTTTTCAAACTGGTAATTTCTAAACCAATCTAAATCTGCAAGTATTTTATATAAAGCGTTTTCGCCTTCCTCCCTTGCCGCATGCCCTGCTTTACCAGTAGCAATCACATCTAATACCATTAATCCGCGTTCAGCAATGGCAAGCTCCAATTTTGTAGGTTCTCCTACTATTCCAAATTCAATTTTCGGCAATTGGGGTAAAACCAATTCAATGCCATCATGTCCCGAAATTTCTTCCTCTGCAGATGCAACAAAAATAATATTGTAGGGCAAGTTTTCTTTGTCATAGAAATAAAAAAAAGTAGCCAACAAACTAACCAAACAACCGCCAGCATCATTACTTCCTAAACCAAATAGTTTTCCTTCCGCTTCAAAAGGATGGAATGGATCAACTGTATATCCTTTGTTTGGTTTAACTGTATCATGGTGTGAATTCAATAATAAAGTAGGCTTCTTGGGATCAAAATGTAAATTGTTAGCCCAAATGTTATTGATCAATCTTTCAGTTTTAATTTGTCGCGCTGCTAAAAAATCAATTAAAATAGCAGCAGTCTTATCCTCTTGCTTGCTGAAAGATGGAATGGCTATTAATGATTTTAATAAATCAATGGCGTCATTTTGAAGCTCATTAATTACTTCATGATTCAGTGATATGTTATTATTCAGTGACATTAGTTCGTTATTGTAGTACCTGCAGTACCATGGATTAATTCATTCAGCTTTTCTGCTTTACCGATGATGACCGATTGCACACCCCCATTCAATGCTAAAAAGGCATTTTCAATTTTTGGTATCATCCCTTCAAAGATGACATTTTCTTTTTTAAGTTGGCTATAAGTTAGGTTATTAATAGATGAAATTACAGAACCCTCATTGTTGACATCTGCTAATACGCCTTCTTTTTCAAACCCATAAACAAGGTGCACTTGATACAATCCCGACATAGCAACAGCAATACTCTGGGCAATCGTATCCGCATTGGTATTAAGCAATTGGCCCGCACCATCATGTGTGATTGGCGCAACTACTAACCTTAATTGATTGGCAAGTTGTTGTTGTATGAATTCTTGATTCACCTCGTCAATATCGCCCACAAAACCATAGTCAATATTGGCATTCGCACGCTTATGCGCTTTTATCATATTACCATCAACACCAGAAAGTCCAATTGCATTTACATGCATCGCTTGCAGTTGTGCGATTATATTTTTATTAATATAACCTGCATATACCATGGTTACTATTTTCAAAGTTTCCCCATCTGTAATTCTTCTGCCTTCTACCATAGTTTGCGACACACCTAATGTTTCTGCTAAACTTGTTGCCAACTTTCCGCCACCATGCACTAAAATAGCCTGGCCTTCTAGTTTAGAGAAAGCAGTAAGGAAATTTGTTAACATTACTGGATTGTCAACAATATTGCCTCCTATTTTAATAACATATAATTTTTCCATAAAAAACTTTACTTCTATTTGCTTGTTGTCAATAATATTTCCGACAACACCGCTTGTGCTGCCCAAACCCTATTGGACGCTTCTTTGGTCACCAAACTATTTGGACCATCTAATATTTCGTCACTTAATTCCACATTTCTTCTCACTGGCAGACAGTGCATCACTTTTGCATTATTAGACACCGCTAATTTTGCATTGTTTAACATCCAATTCGCATCTGTGCATAGCACTTTACCATAATCTTGATAGCTACTCCAGTTTTTTACATATACAAAGTCGGCATCTTTTAATGCTTCATCTTGATGATGCGTTATGGTAGCCCCCTTCGTATACGCCTCAGCCAATTCATACCCTTCGGGGTGCGTAATCACAAAATTGGCCTCCCCCCATGCATTCACCCACTCACTAAAACTATTAGCTACGCATTGAGGTATTGACTTTATATGTGGTGCCCAAGTTAAAACAACCTTAGGCTTTCTATTTGTATATGTGGCGCTCAAATCCATCGTCTCTTGTATCGTTATAATATCTGTCAAAGATTGAAGCGGATGCAAGGTCGCACTCTCTAAACTTACAACAGGAATACCAGCATATTTAATAAATTGATGAATAATATGCTCACTATAATCAGCTGATTTATCTTGTAAACTAGGAAAAGTACGAATGCAAAGAATGTCAAAATAATTTCCCAATACGGGTGCTGCATCTTTAATGTGTTCTACGGTTGTTCCATTCATAATGGCACCTTCCATAAATTCTAATGCCCAACCTTCCTTATCAACATTAAAAAGTATTGGCTCCATGCCTAAATTTTGCGCTGCTACCTGTGTGCTTAATCTTGTTCTTAAGCTTGGATTAAAAAAAAGTAAGCCAATGCGTTTATGGGCACCTAAATTTTTATCCAACAAAGGCTGTTGTTTATAGGATAATGCCTTTTTGACCAAAGCATTAATATTAGTCACATCCTTTACTGAAATAAACTGTTTCATTTGCTTAGTCTTTCTTTTGCTTCAATACTTGAACTGCATTATTCAAGCCTGTTAAAAATAAATTGATATCCTCCATGCTAATTGCTAAGGAAGGCAATAGTCTTATTACATTTGGTTTTGCTTCCCCTGTAAATATTTTTAAATTATTCAATAATACCTTACGTATATCTTCAAGTCCCGCTTCCATTTCAAAACCAATCATTAATCCACGGCCTCTAACCGCTTTAACCCCTTCTGTATTTTTTAAAGCATTTATTAAATAATTACCTTTTTCTTCGGCGGCTTTAATCAAATGATCCTGCTGCATCACTTCAATGACCGCAAGTGCTGCTGCACAGGCTAATGGATTTCCGCCAAACGTGGTTCCTAGCATACCAAACTTGGCTTGAATATGTGGTGCTATTAATATGCCTCCAATGGGAAAACCGTTACCCATTCCCTTTGCCATTGAATAAATATCTGCATTTACGGCAGCATGATCATGTGCAAAAAATTGACCAGACCTGCCATAACCACATTGTACACTATCCGCAATATAAACTGCGCCAAAATCGTCACAACATTTTCTGATGGCTTGCAAAAAAGTATCATCTGCTTCATAAATACCTGCAACCCCTTGTATCCCTTCAATAATTACTGCAGCAATGGTTGAACCTTGCGATGCAAAACAATTTTGCAAGGCTACAATATCATTAAAAGGCAAAAAGATAATATTATCTGTTTCATTCACAGGCGCAACAATACTTGGATTATCAGTCGCAGCCACTGCCAATGAAGTACGGCCATGAAACGCTTTTTTAAAGGCGACTATTTTTTTTCTGCCAGTATGAAATGAAGCTAATTTTAATGCATTCTCATTTGCTTCAGCGCCACTATTACAAAGGAATAATTGAAAATCCTTTTTCCCACTAATGTTATTCAACGCTGTTGCCAATTCTTCCTGAATGGGCATCACGACTGAATTTGAATAAAATGCAATTGCATGCAATTGATCCTCAATTCGCTTTACCCAATGAGGTTGCGTATGCCCTATGCTAATGACCGCATGCCCACCATACATGTCTAAATATTCTTGTCCTTTGTCGTCCCATACGCGGCTGCCTGCAGCTTTGGTAATTGCGATGGGATTTAAAGGATACACGTTAAATAAAGACATACTATTAAAATTTATTGTAAAGAAAAACAGCTATTGCGTAATATGAAATTTAGCTGTGATCATTTATTTATCTTGTTGTTAAAAATAATTTGCTTTTAATTGTAAGCCCGCAGCTTCATCAATTCCAAAAATCAAATTCATATTTTGCACCGCTTGACCTACCGCACCTTTTAATAAATTGTCAACCACTGAATGAATGGCAATTTTATTTCCTTGTTGCTCAATATGTATTAAACACTTATTGGTATTGACTACTTGTTTTAAATCGATATTGCTTTTTGACACATGTGTAAATGTGTGACCATCATAGTAAGTATTATACAAATCATATAAAGCGTCCAAGCTTATATCCGCACTTACCACCGATGTTACAAAAATGCCTCTTGTAAAATCGCCTCTCCAAGGAACAAAATTCACTTCCGCATTTTGATTGCCTTGCAATTGCGCCAAACTTTGAACAATTTCATTCAAATGCTGATGCTGTAAAGTTTTGTAGGCTTGAATATTATTGGCCCTCCAACTAAAATGGCTGGTATTAGATAAACCTTGTCCTGCACCCGTGGAACCAGTGATACCTGTTGTATAAACCTCCTTTAATAAACCTTTCGCAGCCAATGGCAATAATCCTAATTGTATTGCAGTAGCGAAACAACCCGGATTCGCAATATTAGTGGCCGACTTAATTACTTCTCTTTGTAATTCAGGTAAGCCATATGCAAAGTTTCTATCCCCAATTGATGCCGAACCAGCTAATCTAAAATCTTGTGAAAGATCAATAATTTTTATACTTGCTTTTATTTCATTGTCAATTAAAAACTTGTTGGCATCCCCATGTCCTACACATAAAAACAATACATCAATATGCTGATCCAATGTGTTTGTAAATTTCAAAGGGGTATCGCCCAATAAATCAGCATGCACCTTGCTCACTAATTCGCCAGCACTACTTGTACTATGCACAAAAGAAATATGCGCATTTGGATGTCGCAACAATACACGTAGTAATTCACCACCTGTATAACCTGCTCCTCCAACAATACCAATATTTACTTTTTGCATTTGATTCATTTTATAATTCTGTCGATAATAAATTACTTTTTATTTTCTTCTTTAACATGATGAAAAATGGCAGTTTGGTTACCAAATATTTTGGTGAAGCCTCTAACATCAGCGCCCGTCCATCCTGTATTCATTTCGCCATACTTGCCAAACTTCGCACTCATTAAATCGTTCGCTGATTCAATGCCAATGATTTGAAAACGATAGGGATGTAACTGAATAAACACTTCTCCTGTTACCTGTGCTTGTGAATTATTTAAGTAGGCTTCAATATCACGCATTACCGGATCTAATATTTGACCCTCATGCAACCAGTTGCCATAAAACTGTGCCAACTGATCCTTCCATGACAATTGCCATTTGGTTAACACATGTTTCTCTAAAGCATGATGCGCTTTTAAAATAACCATGGGTGCCGCAGCTTCAAAACCCACACGGCCTTTAATACCAATAATGGTATCACCCACATGTATATCACGACCAATACCATAAGGACCCGCAATCGATTGTATATATTGAATCGCTTCAGTAGGATGTGCGAAAGATTGACCATTTACTTTATTAATTTCTCCATGCGCAAACCCAATGACCATTTCCTCCGAAGCCCCTTCCTTTGTCATTTGCGTTGGCCATGCGCTTTCAGGCAACATGCCTTTTGAGTTCAGGGTTTCCTTTCCACCAACACTGGTACCCCATAATCCTTTATTGATGGAATACGCTGCTTTCTCAAAATTCATTTCCACCCCCTTGGCTTTTAAGTATTCAATCTCTGCCTCTCTACTTAATTGCAAATCACGAATAGGTGTTAAAATTTCAACGCCTGGAATCATAATATTAAAAATCATATCGAATCTAACCTGATCATTACCCGCACCTGTACTTCCGTGTGCGACTAATTTAGCACCCACTTTTTTTACATGCTCCGCGATGTGCAAAGCCTGACTTAATCTTTCGGCACTTACACTCAAAGGATAGGTATTGTTTTTTAAGATGTTACCATAAATCAAGTATTTAATAATACTATCATAATAACCTTTGACTGCATTAACAGTGGTATGTGTTTTTACGCCCAATGCATAGGCATGCGCTTCTACTTTTTTTAATTCTTCCTCAGAAAATCCACCGGTATTCACAATCACGCTATGCACTTCCAACCCTTTCTCAAGCGTTAAGTATTTAACACAATACGTAGTGTCTAAACCGCCACTAAATCCTACGACAACTTTTTCCATAATAATTATTTTTTTCTAAGCCAGCTTATGAATTTACTGTTATTGATTTTAGTAAATAAATTAGCATCTTCATTTTTATCCGAAATTTCCACAACCGCTTCTTGTTGGTTTGTATCCAGTTTAGGCTCATATAACATGGCGGTACACATACAATTTTTTCGATCCTTACTCATTAAAATATCATAATTAACGCAGCTTTTACAGCCTGCCCAAAATTCTTCATCATCTGTTAATTCGCTATACGTAACTGGCTCATACCCCAATTCGCTATTTATTTTCATCACTGCTAAACCAGTCGTTAATCCAAAAAGTTTTGAATTTGGATATTTGTCTCTAGAAAGTTGAAAAATAGTATGTTTAATTTTTTTCGCAATCCCAGTTTTTCGATACGCAGGGGCAACGATTAAACCACTATTCGCTACAAATTGTCCATGTTGCCAGGCTTCAATATAACAAAAGCCCACCCATTCTCCAGTAGCCGTAACCGCGATGACCGCTTTACCTTCCTGAATTTTTTGGGATACATATTCCGGGCTTCTTTTGGCAATACCTGTGCCACGCGCTTTAGCTGAAGATGCCATTTCATCGGTGATGGTTTCTGCATAAACAGTATCCCCACTATCGGCTATTCGAACTATAATGTTAGGTTCCAATGATGTAAATTAGTTTAAATGAATGAACAGTTTGGCTGTAGAAATGAATATGTCGGGGATTTTTCCACTGATAGGGGCAACTGCCAATTGCTCGTCCTATCAGAATCCACGTCGGAAAAAAAACTTATCCAATCTTGGAAAGTTAATTGTCCTAATTCTGTTCAAAACAGGAACAGGTGCATTATTGGCACTTGTAAAAAGGGTATGTTGGTTCGCCTGTTTCATTTAATAAGATCCTTGTTTAAGGAATGAGGTGTAAAAATATAAAATAATTAGATAAATAGACCCCTTTTGAGTTAAAAACTTGCCTTTTGCACCATTTATAGAACGATTATCCAGTAAAAGAATAGGTGTTAGTTTCCAACTAAGGCTTTTGAAGTGTAATTTTGTGCAATTAGAAATCTAATACAACTATTATGAGAAAACAATTCATTACAAGCATCATGAGTATAAGCTTGTTTTTAATCGCTTGCGGCAACCCAATGGATGATACAGCAAATAATGCAGCCACTAGTGAAACAACCGCCAATATGGCCACAGATACTGTGAGTGAAAAAACCTATGATGTTAAAATATTGGACAACAAAAAAGATCCTACATGCGGAATGCCAGTTACGGCGGGCGTAAGTGATACAGCACACTATAAAAATAAAGTGATTGGATTTTGCGCTACTGAATGCAAAGCGGAATTTTTAAAAAACCCAGAAGCAAATATTGCAGCAGCTGAATTAATAAAATAATTCGGGATTTGATTCACTATTCATTGCTTTAATTAGTCAATGAGTGCAGCGAAGCAATATTCGCTAAATTTATAATTGCATCCTTGATTAATTACTATCGCTACAAATTATTTTAAAATAGTTTGTAGCTTTTTTTTAATGGCATTTGCCATCCGATAAAATCCAAGATCCGTTAAATGAACACCATCTACGGTGCCTTCTCCATCCTCCCCAATAAGGCCTTTGGAAGGCAAGTAATAAATATTTTTATCCCCCTCATTTTTTAAAGTAGTGTACGCTTTATTAAAATGCTGGTTGACTAATTTAATTTTTTCATCCATGCTAGATACAAAACGCGCAAATGGATAATCTATTTGTTCAACTAAAAGTATCGGAGTGGTAGGTTTGTTTTGTCGAAGTAATTTTAAAAATGGTAAAGTCCGCTCAGCAGCCATTGCTGGTGTTAAATTTGGACCACAATCAATGACATAACAAGCTGCATCCATATGAGACATAATCACGGCCAACATGGAATCTAAAAGTCCATTACCGCTAAATCCTAAATTAATGGTTTCCCTTTGTAAGCCGCGTTCAATAATAGCTGGATAAGCCATACCACTGCGCATTGCCGAAGCACCTTGCACAATACTAGTGCCATAAAATACAATTGGATTTTTATTGGCAAAAACGGAATTGGTTACATTTTGAATCATGGCATTTGAATCAATGCCTAATAATACAGAATCAGTGGTTTCGTAATCAGGGAGGTACATTAAAAATTGCTTGACACTGCCATCTAGGCCTTTAATGATGGACGCCTCTTGATACACCGGGTTGTTGGGTTTACCAATACCCACATAATACCATTGCTTATTATCCAACGCATATAAATCAACACCCTTAACAAGTGTAGCTGCTACATGCGGGTAGCTTGCCTTATCTCCAGTTTTCCATTTCGCGCTTATTTGTTTTGAATTGGATTCAAAATAAATAGCAATGCCTGTCGAGTTCGTACTGAATTGCCAAACCGGCTTACGCAATAGCGATTCCAAACTATCTGGAAAACGACGATAAGTAGTTTGATTCGGGAAAGGCCTTCCTAAAATGGCAAGTCCTTGAATGGTGTGATATTTTATGGGTTCCTGCGCCGCACTTATAAAAACAAAAAACAGTGCAGCAAATAATAACTTAAATTTTTTCATATTGTAAACTTTGCAGTCTAAATATAATAAAAAAATATGCGAAATACGATCTAATAAAAGGAAGCTAGCAAATGCCTAACTAAACAGATAGGCAATATCATCCTTGGTTAAAGATTTTACAAAACCTTCTTCATCTGAAATCAAATCCTTTGCCAAGGAGCGTTTGCGATCCTGCAATTTTAATATTTTATCCTCTACCGTATCATTACAAATCATACGATAAGCAAATATATTTTTCGTTTGCCCAATACGATGCGTACGATCAATCGCTTGTTGTTCTACCGCAGGATTCCACCAAGGATCAACAATATATACATAATCAGCCGCAGTTAAGTTTAATCCCACGCCACCTGCTTTCAATGAAATCAGGAATACCCTACAATTATCATCATTTTGGAAACGTTCAATAGCGCGCTCTCTTTCCTGAATGGAACTACTTCCATCAAAATATTCATAATCAATGCCCAATTTGGTTAGCTCTTCTTTAATTAAAGCAAGCATGCCTAAGAATTGAGAGAAAACCAATGCCTTATGCCCGCCAATATTTTCAGCAATTTCACGCGTAAGTTCATCTAACTTAACAGAAGCATTTGGATAATTTTCCTCTTTTAAAATAGCAGGGCTATCACAAATTTGACGGAGTTTCATTAAACCTTGCAAAATGGATAGTTGTGATTTTTGAATTCCTTTTTCTTCCACCATGCCTATCAACTTATCTCTATAATCATTACGATAAGCTTCATAAATTTTTCTTTGCTCATCCCCCATCTCACAATACAATACCATTTCTTGTTTTTCTGGCAAATCCTTTGCCACCTGCTCCTTGGTTCGTCTTAAAATGAATGGGAAAACTGATTTTCTTAAATGTTCCTTTTGTTCTTTCTCATCAAATTTATCAATCGGCATTGAAAAATTATGTTTGAAGTATTCAATCGAACCCAGCATACCCGGATTTAAGAAATTCATTTGCGCATAAATATCAAAAGTGTTGTTTTGCAATGGCGTACCACTTAAACACAATTTATTTTTTGCTTTCAACAAACAAGCTGCTTTTGTTACTTTACTAGACGGATTTTTAATCGCTTGACTTTCATCTAAAATCACATAATCAAAATCAACCTCCACAAACATTTTAATATCACTTCTGAGTGTACCATAGGTCGTAATGATCACTTCAATTTCCTCCTTCACCACTTGCTTACGACTACGCGTTCCACCATGGTGTATTTGATAAGTTAAAGTAGGCGTAAACTTTTTTAATTCATTTTGCCAGTTGTATAATAACGTGGTTGGACAAACGACTAAGGCCACTAGTTTGCCATTTTTTTCTTTCAAGTGCTGCAAGAAAGATAAGGTTTGAATTGTTTTCCCCAAACCCATATCATCTGCCAAAATGCCACCCCATTGCACATCATGCAAATAATTTAACCATTGAAATCCACTCACTTGATAAGGGCGTAAGATGGGTGACAAATGCGCTGGTGGCGCAATATCAGTAATAGCATAACGCTCCCTAATTTTTTCGTACTTCCCTTCTAACTGGAATATTAATTCTTCCTCATCTCTTTGTTGGTATAATTCATCAAGTATTGAAAAATGATACTTGCTTAATTTAAGATTATCTGTTTTTCCTTCACCCACTTTAAATAGTAAGGAATATTTATTTAACCATTTCTCAGGCAACAAGCCTAAACTACCATCTTTTAAAGGAACAAATTGTTGCTTATTCGCAAGCATATTTTTGATATCCTGCACACTCACTTTTTGATCGCCAAAGGAAATTTCAACCTTGGCATCAAACCAATCGGTGTTGCTACTAATATATAATCTGGTGGAAGGCTTGGCGGTATTAAACTTAAATTGCTTTAAAGTTTCCGTACCAAATAGCGGTATTTGTTTTTCTCTTAAAG
>CALLKA010000003.1 GCA_938008665.1 uncultured Bacteroidota bacterium | reverse complement strand
ACGCATATGCTGGTGGAACAAGTAATTTTTCTTTCATTCCTGCTAGCTCAGCCGTTCCTGCTGCAAATTCAACAAGAACTAGTATATTGCTTGCTGGAACCAATACCTTCATTGGTTATGGTTCATTGCAAAAAGAATACGAAATTTTATCAATTTCTGCTACTGCCATGTATTTAAGAGTACAAGGAACAGAAACTGGTAATGCTTGGTACATAAAATTAAAAGCACTTTAAAAACTGGATAATGATTCCAAAATCTATATTAAAGTTGAAATTTTTTAGTGTATTGTTTATCCTTCTCCTTGCTGCACTTACATCGTGCGGCAAGGGAGGTGATACACCTATGCCCGTTTCCACCGCCCCAACTAATTTAAGTTTGGATGCGACTGTTAGCGGAACCTCAGGTAATGTGGTTTTTAAAGCAGCTGCCACAAATGCAGTGATGTATACTTTTGATTTAGGGAATGGAATCAAGGATCAAGTTTCAGTAACAGGAGATTTAACATATAAATATGCCACATCAGGCGTTTACACGGTAAGTGTAGTTGCTAAAAGTGCAAGTGGTGCAACAGCTTCTAAAACTACGGTCGTAACAGTGACAACATCATTGTCATTGGTATGGTCGGATGAATTTGACGCAGCAACCGCAAGCGCGCCAGATCCTAGTAAGTGGGGTTATGATATAGGTACAGGATCAGGAGGATGGGGTAATAATGAACAAGAATATTATACAAATCGAACTACCAATTCAATTGTTTCGGGCGGAACTTTAAAAATTACCGCATTGAAAGAATCATTTAGTGGTAGTAATTACACGTCGGCAAGATTATTAAGCAAAGGAAAATTTTCATTTAAATACGGCAAGGTGGACATAAGCGCTAAGTTACCTGTTGGAGGCGGAACATGGCCTGCACTTTGGATGCTTGGTGATAATATTGGTTCAGCTGGATGGCCTGCTTGTGGCGAAATAGATATTATGGAGCACATAGGCAATTCATTAAATAAAATTTATGGCACATTGCACTACCCAGGTCGTTCTGGAGGTAATGCGGATGGGGCTACTACCATGATCAATAATGCAACAACTGCATTTCATAAATATACTTTAGAGTGGACCGATGTCAGTATCAAAATTTATGTTGATGATGTAGTGTTTTATACTTTTGCAAATAATCCAGCAACGCCGTTTAATCAAAACTTTTTCTTCATTTTTAATGTAGCAATGGGCGGTAACCTCGGAGGTGCCATTGATCCTGCATTTACAAGTGGCGTGATGGAAGTTGATTACGTAAGGGTATATCAATAATTTTCTTGTAAGTTTTTTCTCCGTTAAATAGTAACTCAGTTTTCTCTATTTACAATCAATAGTGGGGCAGTATACTGCACCATTATTCGTTACAATATTTAACCAATGAGATTTAAAATAATAGGACTACTTTTTTTGACATTCGTTTTTTCAAACAAGTGCATCGCACAAAAAAAGTCATTGCCTCAAAAAGCCGATTCGGTTTTACGATTAATGACGTTGGATGAAAAAGTAGGTCAATTGAATCAATATAATGACGATAATCAGGCAACTGGTCCAGTTACAATTGACAATAATAAAATTGATCAAATTAAAAATGGCCAGGTTGGCTCATTATTAAATACCATTGGGAGTGATAGAACAAGAAGCTGGCAAAAACATGCCATGCAGTCGCGATTAAAAATTCCATTATTATTTGGACAGGATGTGGTGCATGGATTTAAAACCACCTTCCCCATTCCATTAGCCGAAGCAGCTAGTTGGGATTTACCAGCGATTCAATTGTCGGCGCGTGTTGCTGCTACAGAAGCAAGCGCAAGTGGCATTCATTGGACATTTGCGCCCATGGTTGATATTGCGCGTGATCCAAGATGGGGACGCGTGATGGAAGGTGCAGGTGAAGATCCTTATTTAGGATCATTGATTAGTGCAGAAAGGGTAAAAGGATTTCAAGGAACACATTTAGGGGATACGAATACATTAATGGCTTGTGTGAAGCATTTTGCTGCCTATGGGGCTGCTGTTGGTGGTCGAGATTATAACTCGGTGGATATGAGTGAAAGGCAATTATGGGAAATTTATTTACCTCCATTCAAAGCCGCGGTTGATGCGGGTGCTGCAAGTTTCATGAATTCATTTAATGATATCAATGGTATTCCGGCAGTAGCCAATAATTATTTACAAAGAACAATTTTAAAAGGGAAGTGGGGTTTTAAAGGATTTGTAGTGAGTGACTGGGGCTCAATAGGTGAGCTAATAAATCATGGCTATGCAAAAGATGCGAAAGAAGCAGCATTGTTGTCGATGAATGCAGGGACAGATATGGACATGGAAAGCAGGGCATATAAAAATAATATAGCCCAACTAGTTAAAGAAGGAAAAATAAACATTGCATTCATTGATGATGCAGTTAAAAGAATATTGATTAAGAAATTCGAAATGGGCTTATTTGAAGATCCTTATAAGTTTTCAAATAATGAGCGCGAAGCTGCGGCATTGAATAACCCTGCACATATTGCAGCAGCAAGATCAATGGCAGCAAAAAGTATTGTATTACTTAAAAACAATAATAATATTTTACCTCTTTCAAAAAATTTGAAAAAAATTGCATTTATTGGGCCATTGGTAAAATCCTTATTACAAAATAAAGGCTTTTGGGATGTGTCTATTCCAACAGTTGATTCAAACTTTATTGTTTCACAATGGGAAGGCCTACAAAACAAAGTGGGGCCAGGCACTAGCTTATTATATGCCAAAGGCTGTGAAATAGAAGGAGATAACAAATCAGGATTTAGTGAAGCTGTTGCGGTTGCAAACCAGTCGGATGTTGTCATACTAAGTATTGGTGAAAAAAGGGATATGAGTGGCGAAGCAAAAAGCAGAAGTAATATTAATATACCAGGAGTGCAAGAGGAATTATTGCAAGCCTTACTAGCTACAGGGAAACCAGTCGTGGTGTTAATTAATGCAGGTCGCCCTTTGGTTTTTAATTACACTGCTAAAAACGCCACTGCTATTTTATATACATGGTGGCTTGGAAGTGAAGCTGGCAACGCTATTGCGGATGTATTATTTGGCGATTATAACCCTTCAGCTAAGTTACCGATGACCTTTCCTATGAGTGTGGGACAAATTCCTATTTACTATAATCATTTTAATACGGGACGTCCTGCTACTGACGACAACAATCATATTTACAATTCATCCTACTTGGATGAAAGCATATTTCCAAAATTTCCTTTTGGTTTTGGCTTGAGCTATACTAGTTTTTCTTATGCTAATTTGGCATTAAGTAAAAAAGTTATGAATATGAAAGATTCTATTGCTGTTTCCTTCACATTAACCAATACAGGAAAATTAGCAGGAGCGGAAGTCGTACAGTTGTATTTGCGCAACAAACACGCATCAGTAGTGATGCCAGTAAAAGCATTGAAAGATTTTCAAAAAATTATGTTACAACCGGGAGAAAGTAAAAAAATTCAATTTAAGATCAATAAAGAAAAGCTATCTTTTTACAATGCTAATTTAAAGTGGGATGCAGAGCCTACTGATTTTGATTTGATGATAGGGTCGTCTTCTGAAGACATAAGATTGAAAGAAAGTTTTGAGTTGAAGAAATAGTGTATAGAAAAATGAATTCGATTAAATTAAAAAATTGTTTGGCAATGAAATTGATGGCAACGTTTATATTAGGCATCTCGATATTGAACTGTTCGCCATCAAGCACAGCAGCTGTGATACCGCCTGTCGTGGTGCCGCCAACGCCTGTGGTTACTGACATCGAGTTCTGGTTGACAAAAGCGGATCAGTCTGTTAAATTAGAAAAGCAAACTGCGATTTTAAAATTTAGCTCTGCCTTTAATAATTACAATAGTATTGAAATTAATGATGCTACTACTTATCAGGAAATGGAAGGCTTTGGCTATACCTTAACTGGCGGAAGTGCACAAGTAATTAATCAATTGAGTAGCGCTGTAAAAAAAGATTTATTACAAGAGTTATTTGGTCAAAAAACAAATTCTATTTCAATTAATTATTTGAGAGTAAGTATTGGTGCTTCTGATTTAGATGCTTCTGTTTTTTCCTACAATGATATACCAACGAATCAAACAGACCTTAATTTAGCTAAGTTTAGTTTATCACCTGACATGACTAATTTAATTCCTTTATTAAAGGAAATTTTGGCAATTAACCCCAATATAAAAATTATGGGTAGCCCATGGTCTGCACCACTTTGGATGAAGGACAATAAGTTATCAATTGGTGGAAGTTTGTTACCTCAATATTATAATGTATATGCACAATACTTTGTAAAATACATCCAAGCCATGAAGCAAAGTGGTATTACCATTGATGCAATCACTCCTCAAAATGAGCCATTGCATCCGGGTAATAACCCAAGTATGTATATGATAGCTGCACAACAAAATGATTTTATTAAAAATCATTTAGGTCCCGCTTTTGCTGCAGCAGGAATCAAAACAAAGATTATAATTTACGATCACAATTGTGATAAACCAGAATATGCAACATCCATTTTAAGTGATGCTGCCACAAATCCTTTTGTAACTGGATCTGCATTTCATTTATATGCTGGAGATATCAGCGCGTTAACGCAAGTTCATAATGCATTCCCTGATAAAGGCCTGTATTTTACGGAACAGTGGACTTCAGGTACTGGCGAATTTGCAGGTGATTTAAAATGGCATACAAAAAATGTAGTCATTGGCTCGGCTCGTAATTGGAGTAAGGTAGCGTTGGAGTGGAACCTAGCAAGTGACCCATCTTATAATCCTCATACCCCAGGTGGATGTACTTCCTGCAAGGGAGCCCTTACCATTGATAATTCAGTGGTTACGAGAAACGTGTCCTATTATATTATTGCACATGCTTCAAAATTTGTACCCGCTGGCTCTATACGCATTGGGACAAATAATGTAGCTAATTTATATAATGTCGGCTTCAAAACCCCCGACGGGAAAATAGTATTGATTGTGTTGAATGATGGCGCTACTGCCGAATCATACAATATTAAACACAACGGCAAATGGGCTACCACCTATTTGGAGCCAGGATCAGTTGGAACTTATCTTTGGTAAATTTATCATCGTACTTCGTTTTGTTATTTTTATAATTTTTCCCTTAAATTCGGTAAGGAAAAAAATTTCCATTTTATAGTGGATAATTAAAAATAATAAAAATGAAACATTATTTCAAACAACTATTTGGCAGCTTTATTTTATTAATGTTCGTATTTGATTTAACTGCGCAAGTAAATATCAAAGCGGATTTACAAATAACACAATCACATCCAAGAATACTTTTATTTAAAGGAGAGGAAGCGAATTTAGTGAGTTCAATAACAAAGGATCCAGTATGGTCTATGTTGCATAATGCAATCATTAAGGAAAGTGATCGCATCATTACTGTTGCGCCCATTCAAAGAATACAAATAGGTCGACGACTTTTAGACAAATCAAGGGAAGCATTAAAAAGATTGTTTTATTTGTCGTATGCCTATCGTACCACCAATGATCAAAAGTATTTTATAAGGGCAGAAAGCGAAATGCTAGCAATTGCAGGTTTTAGCGATTGGAATCCATCTCATTTTTTAGATGTAGCTGAAATGACCATGGCGATGTCCATTGGTTATGATTGGTTATTTGATCAACTTTCTCAAGCCTCGAAAGATGCTATACAAAATGCGATTATCAAAAAAGGAATTGAGCCTTCGCTTGATAGTAAAAATAATAGTTGGTTAAAGGCGGAACACAACTGGAATCAGGTATGTAATGCCGGCATGTCATATGGCGCTATGGCGATATATGAACAAGATCCCAAATTGGCAAAAATGATTATTAATCGCGCCGTTGAATCAATGGCAATTCCTATGAAGGATTATGGACCTGATGGTATTTATCCTGAGGGTTATGGCTATTGGGGATATGGAACCTCTTTTAATGTTTTATTCCTAAGTGCGCTTGAAAAAATTTATGGTACCGACTTTGGCATGACGAAAGCCCCTGGTTTTTTACAAACTGCTAGTTTTATGGAAAGCATGACAGGTACGACTGGTAAGCCTTTCAATTATTCGGATGCGGGGGGTAATGGTTCATTTAATCCTGCAATGTTTTGGTTGGCGAATAAGGTAAAGGATCCAAGTTTGCTATGGGTTGAAAAATCTTATCTTAAAGCTGGCAGAGAGGCTAACTTGGTTAATGAAAGAATATTGCCAGCAATCATGTTATGGAAGGGAAATATATCAACAAAGGATATTAAAGCCCCAATCGCAACTGCATTTGTAGGAAAAGGAAAAAATCCAATGGCATTGATGAGAACTTCTTGGACTGATTCAAATGCAATTTATATTGCAGCAAAAGGTGGTTCAGCTTCAATCAATCATGCACATATGGATATTGGTTCTTTCATTATGGATGCGGATGGTCAAAGATGGGCTATGGATTTTGGTATGCAGAATTATGAATCACTAGAGTCCAAAGGGGTTAAACTTTGGGGGCGCACACAAAATTCTGAAAGATGGGATGTTTTCAGACTTAATAATTATGCGCATAATACACTTACTATTGATAGCCAACTACAAGTGGTTGAAGGTGATGCGCCCATTATCAATGATAACAAGGATCCCAATTTTATGCAAGTGACATTTGATTTGAGTACGGTATATAAAAATCAACTTGCTTCAAGTACACGAGGTATTGCCATTGTAAATAAAAATCATGTTGTAGTGAGAGATGAAATTCAAACATTAGATCGTGAAACAAAAGTCAGGTGGACAATGCTCACACCTGCTGATGTAGAAATTGTTGGACCGGAAACAGCGCTCTTAAAAAAAGGAGGGAAAACACTAACATTAAAGGTATCAGGTGCGAAAAATATTACTATGAAAACTTGGTCTACAAATCCACCTAGAGATTATGACGCCCCCAATCCCGGCACTATACTAGTAGGTTTCGAAGCAATTGTTCCTGCTAATACTAAAGTTGATTTTGATATATTGTTAATTCCAGGTTCTAAATCAACAATTGAAACACCAAAAGTTAAACCATTGCGCGCTTGGTAAAATATTATTTATACGTTTAATATAAGAATACAAAAGAGGCGCATCTATCGATGCGCCTCTTTTGTAACAGTAAAATTTCAGCAGTATTAAAAATGAGATTAGTTATTTTTTGCTGCCTGTAATTTGTGAAAAGTAATGTAGGATGTTAATAATAAGCCAAAGAAAATAATACCCATTACAGTATAAGGCACAAAGGCGTCTCCCACTGCCAAGTGCGCATTTATTGCCGTTAAATACATTATGCCATAACCAACATAAGCCCATTCTTTAAATCGAGCAGGTACCGCTGGAACGATTAAAAGGACTAATCCTATTAATTGTCCAATACTAACCTCAAGCCCAAGATAACGTGGTATAAGTAGGTGGTTTGCGCCATCAATAGCCATTTGAGAATTCATCTGCACAGCCCCTAATGAAAATAGGCAGATAATACCTGTAGTAATCCAGTAGATAATTTTTGTTGTTTTCATAATAAATATATTATTGCTTTATCAGTTACTTAGCCTATTGCATTATTCATTTTACAATTAGCCGAATAATCAAAAATAGTAAAATATGTTCCTAATTCCTATACTGGAACAAAAAATAGGGCTAAATTAAAATACTATTCGTTCTATTCAGTTTTCTTTGAGATTCAAACCAAAAAATGTAAAAATGAAAAAATTAAGTGTAATTGCGGTATTAGCAATCGCCGTATTCTCATGTACTCCAAAAGTTGAAAATAATGTTGTTGTGTCTGACGAACATCAATTTGGGGTAAACTATGATAGCTCAGCAAATATTGATGCTATTAAAGCAACATTTAAGGATATGGAAACTTTTGATACTGTAAGTTATGTAACAAAATATGCTGATTCTGCTATTTTTCATGATAACAATAAAATTACTACCCTTGCCGAAAATGTTGCAATACAAAGACAATTTATTGCAGCTGGATTTAAATTACAAGTAAACCCAGAGCGACATATTTGGGGAAGCCATTTTAACTTTAAAGATGGTTCAATTGGAGATTATGTTTACTCATACATCACTGTTAAGTTTACTAAAGGGGATAAATCAGTTGATGTTGTAAATTTTCAAGCAGATAAATTTAACAAAGACGGAAAAATTATTGAAGAATATATTGTTTATGATCAAACTGGAATTTTGGAGTTGATGAAATAAATAAATCGGTATAAGTTGTAAAATACGTTAGGGGCCCATAGAAATATGGGCCCCTTTTTTTACTTTTTATTGATGACCGACTGTAGGTAGGTTTCTAGTTCGTCTATTTCTTTGTCTGAAATATTTTTAAAGGAAGGCATGTTGCCTTTTCCATTTGATATTAAATTTCTGAAACTAGATTTATCATTCAAATAGTTTGATTTAATTAATGAAGGATTTCTATTCCCATCCCCATTTAAATTACTTTGATGACAATTGGTACAGTAGGTCTGATAAATTTGGGCACCAATTTTACTATACTTTAATTGAATGATATTTTTAACCGGATCCGGTGTTTTAATATGATTAGCAGTATTTTTTCTAATTTCCATTTTAGCTAACGCAGATGGGTTAAACTTTGTTTTATCTTCTTTGTATAGTATTCTCCAAATTTTTCCTTTCTTGGAATCATTGATATATAAAGATCCATCAGGTCCTTGGGCAAGTCCCATGGGTCTATATTTGGCATCACTTACATTTACAATGGTATCTATGCCAGCAAAACCATCTGCAAATACTTCCCACTCACCGGAAGGTTTCCCGTTTTCAAAAGGTACAAACGCTACAATATAACCTGCTTGCGGATATGGACCTCTATTGGTAGAACCGTGAAAAGCAACAAATGCGCCATTTTTATATCTATCGGGGAATTGGTTACCTGTATAAAACAATAAATCATTCGGTGCCCAATGTGCAGGAAATGCTGCTAGTGGATTTGTATAGCTTTGATCAATCGCTAATTTTTTTCCATCACCACTATATTCAGGCGCCTGTATTTTTTGTTTTTTGAAAAGATCATAATACGAATAAGGCCAACCGTAATTACTATTTTCATTCACTTCAAAAAATTCCTCTGCAGGTGTAACTGCATTTTCCCATGCTGAATAATATTGTGGCCATAATAAATGTAAATCATCTCTGCCATGTTGTACTGCAAATAAGGAGTTGGTTTGCTTATTCCAATCCATGGCAACAATACTTCTTAACCCAGTTCCAACTTGTGTTCCATCTTTCTGCGTTTGGTTTAATGCGTTTGCTTTAAATTTCCAAATACCTGCATGATTGATTAATTCAGGACAAGGATTTTGTCCAGCTTGTTGTACTGAACTTCCAGTAGTCGTAATATAACTTGCGCATGCATTTGAGGGAGCGCCATAGGGCACATACAAATTACCTGCATTATCAAAAGACAAAGGTTTGGCAATATGCCATTGTGCATTTTCATCAATCAACACAATTTCTTGTTTTGAAGTTGGCACTAATTGGTCGTCTAGTTTTTGTCTGTATACTACTTGTTCAGTGCTATAATACAAATAACCATTATTTATACGCATGCCAGTTGCGAAAATGCCATCGTTTACATAACTGCCAAATGGTTGAATAATATCTGCTTTGCCATCACCATTCTCGTCTCTTAAAGCTACTGATCCAGGTGCATCTGAAGTAATTTTTAATTTTACATAAATATCACCATTTTCTTTTATTGCTAAATGTCTGGAAGGGCCAATACTATCAATAACAACCACTGCGCCAAACCCATCCGGTAAATACAAGCCGCCATTATCTTTATCAAAAGCTAGCTTTTCTTTTTTTGAACCACATCCTATAAGCAGCATACATGCACTTAAAATGATTATATTATTTTTAATAATAGTTTTCATTATTTGTCTTTTACACATCTAACTGCTAATCCATTTCTATTTCCGTAAGCATCTTTAAAAACCATCGGGCTAGCATATAACACAAATCTGTACCAAGATTTTGTAGTATCTATCGCAGTGGATGACCACCATCCACCACCTTGACCCTTATAGCCAAATGCGCCTAAGCCATTTCTTAAACCACTAGGTAATGCTTCAAAACCACTCGCATTAGTGCCATTGCCAGAACTATCTTTATTATTATCCCATCCGTAAGTGTATTTTAATGCATGCCCGGCTTTTTTATCTCCCCCTAATTCTAATACCAATAATCCCCATTCTACATCGGTTGGGATATGCCAACCTTCTGGAGCCAATCCTCTTGGATCATTGACGGCATACCAGTTGTATAATTTTCCAAATTGCGCACCTTCCCCGATATCATTATTGTAATAACACCATGCTGCTTTTCTAGCAGTACCGTAAGCCACCCATTCTTCTTTCGTTTTGGTTTCTGGAATGGTATCACCATTTTTAAATGTAACCACATCTAAATTTTTAATCATCCAGTTATTTTCTCCAATTTTAACAGCGTCAAAATCAGGTTGTTGCTTACATGAAATAAATAGTATTAATAGCGCAGCTAAACAGCTTATATATAATTTCATTTAAATAAATTTATGCTAATCTAAGATACTTAAACTTTTCAAATTTGGGGTATTTGAGTGGATGCTGAACTATAAAGTTTGGCTTGCGTGTATTATAAAACTCATTAAAAGGCAGCTATTCTTTAGGTATTTATATTTAAACCTTGTATTAAATGCTTAATTTCTTTTTTTATTCCTAATTACTTTTGGTCCAATCCAAAGCCAAAATCCAGTTAAAGTAAAAAAGAATAATGCAACACCCATGATTGATGTATAAATTAGTTTGAATGGCTCTCCTTCAGTTTTGAAATAGTAATCAAGAAATGATCCATCATGTATATCCTCAACAAAATCAGACCTGCGCTGATTTATTTGTAAAACATCCCCCGATTGCCCATCTAATTGAATCTCCCAATAGTTGTCGGCATATAAAAATTTAACGATTCCCTTATCTTTTCTGATATCAATTCTATCTAATTTAGTACTTAATGATTTATCTACTTTAGTTATTAAAACACTATCGGAAATTTTTAAAAGTTCTGAAGTTGTTTTCCAAGTATTCAAATTTGTAGAAATTCCTTTTGATGTTGCTGGAAGTATCCATCCATTACTATTTTTTTTCCAACCCAGGATTAATCCAGTGATGGCAACAATAAAAAAGAATAGAAACAAGAAAGCGCCCATTGTTCTATGAATCTTTCTGGCAATTCGTAAAATAGTTATTTGCATATTAAAACTTTAAAAATTAAAACAACTTAAGACCATAATAACCAACTGCCGTGAAAATCGCACAGCGTAATACCACTCCTAAACTGCACCAAAATACCATTTTATTGGTAGGGACATTAAAGCTTACTCCAATTCCAATACTTATAGGCGCTCCAACACTCATGGTGCCCAATAATCCTAAACCAATAACCCCATATTTCTGCCAAATTTTTAAGACAAATCCAGGCTCTTTCGTTTCCTTATTCACTTTATTTTTTCTAAATTTACTTACCCATTTTCTAATGATGTCACCTAGGTAGGCTGCTACAAATACGCCAATCAAACCTCCCAAAACACTATATGAAAAAATTTCAATTGGATGAAGTTTAAAAGCAAATCCAGCTGGGATAGCAGCATAAATTTCAAAAGTTGCCAAACCAATTACAGTAAGAATCTTATAAATCATTTATTGTGCTAATTTCTGCTTAGGCACAAAGGTAGTTGTAAATCATCATTATAGGAGAGCCATTTCATGAAATAGGAAGCAATTGAAAACAGTTTTGCACCAAAATAAAAAGCAATAAAACACTTTTTATTGTACCCGAATCATCTTTTTTTCAACTGTATGAGCTGAAAATATGCCTAAAGCGCCGCCTTGAATATTGTTGGTCGGATTGGCAGGGGTAATTCCGCCTCCAGGGCCAGCGCCACTTTGTTGGTTCAGGGAATAGTAATATAAATAGGTGGGCCTAGAAATGCATTGCATTTCAACAGAGATATTATCTTTTAATTTTACCTCCAAAGAATCAGAACCACCCCTTAGTGGCCTTTGATTTACTTTACCATTATTTAAATTGTCATTAAATACGTGAAAAGTTTGATCCAAAGTGTCATTAATTTTTTGAATAAATCTATAGCTGTTACCTAGTTCCATTGGATCGGTGTATACAGGTATAATGCTGTACCTAATTTCACCATTGACTAAAAAGGAATTTATCCTTAAATTATCTAAAGGCACTTTTTTAGACATAGTGGAAGATGCTGTATATTTTTTTCCATCTACCACCACTTCTAAATTGTAAGTATTACCAAATACCCCTTTAATTTTTTTAGTTTGGTAAATGCCATTTTTTGTATAGGAGAGGGTATCTCTTTGACCTTGATTATCGAAAATGATAACACTCGCATTTTCCACGAATGGGTAGCTTTGCGTATTGCCTATTTCTTTTGATTTGCTAAGGTGAACAAAGTAAGGCCCTGGTTGGTCGGTGATACTTGCATCTATAACCAATAAGGAGGCATTTGTTGGCAGCGGCAATTGTATTTCCTTTTCGCAACTAGCTAAAAAAACTACAGTAAATAAATATATAATTTGCTTTAGCATGTTTAAAATTTAAATTGATAAGTAATACTTGGAACCCATCTAAATAAAGATGTTTGTATAATTTGGGTTCTACTTAAATTATTAGGATCGTCTTGGAAGGTAATTCTATATGCATTTTCTCTACCATACACATTATACAAACTAAAATTCCAGGATTCCTGTATTTTTTTCTTTCTCTTTTTATCATAAGTAACACTAATATCTAAGCGATGATTATCGGGAATCCTGTTGGCATTTCTTGAAGCATACTGATAAAGCGTTTGCCCCTGGAATGCATATTTTCCAGTTGGGAAAGTGACCGCGTCCCCTGTATTATATACGAAAACACCCGATACTGACCATTTTGAATTTATCGTATAAATACCCACTACCGCAATATCATGCGTTCGATCTTGTTTCGCATTGTACCAATTGTTTTGATTGATGCCATCTATTTTACGTTCTGTTTTGGACAAAGTATAGCTGACCCAACCAGTAAATAGGCCTTCTTTTTTCTTTAACAACCATTCAAAACCGTAAGCTCTTCCAACGCCATATAATAAAGCACTTTCTACATCCGCTAGGGTATTTACTTCGGCGCCATCCACATAATCTAATTGATTTTGTAAATTTTTATAGTACAACTCTGTACTCATTTCAAACATATTTTGATTTAATGTATTTACATAACCAATGCTATATTGATCCGAAATTTCTGGCTTTATATTATATGAATTTCCTATCCATTGATCTGACGGACTTGAAGCTGTGGAGTTACTTAATATGTGTAAGTGTTGCACATTTCTTGCATAGCCTGCTTTAAAACTATTTTGATCAGTTATTCTATAATTAAGTGTAAATCGAGGTTCTGGATTTATGTATGTTTTCCCAAAACTTGATTTTGCTAATTTGATGGTAGATTGAACATTACCATTACTATAAATATTGTAATCATCTCCGCCCATTAATGTATATGCCGATACTCTTAATCCAACATCCAAACTCAAATCATTATTAGGTTTATAATTGTTACTTAAGTATATAGCATTCTCTAAACCGTTTCTACCTTGTTTTGATAAACTATTGGTTACAGTACCACTAAAAGTACTTGGTGTGATGGTATGGAGTATCGTATTAAATCCAAAACGTAAATTATTTTTAGGGTCAGCATAAAAAGTATAATCTTGTTTAAGATTTAAATCTTTGATATTTGAATTAATATTAAAATTTGTCTCCCCATTTTTTAATTTAACATTATAATTATAATCACTATAAATTAAAGAAGTGTTTAGAAAAAGCTTGTTGGACATAATTTTATTCCAACGAATGGTACCAGTTTTATTTCCCCAATCTATTCCAAAAGTATCTCCTAAACCCAATTCATCTTTCCCGAAATAACCAGACAAGTAAATTTTATTTTTTGCATTAATCGTGTAATTGGCCTTCATATTTAAATCATAAAAATATAGGATGTTGTCCTTAAATTTTTCCGTCGCTTTTAAAAACATATCAGCATAGGTTCTCCTACCAGAAAGTATAAATGAGGATTTTTCATTTTGAATAGGACCCTCAATACTAACCCTGCTACTAATTAAGCCAAGCCCACCATTGACTACATAGTCCTTATTGTTACCTTCTTTCATTTTTACATCCAAAACAGAGGAAAGGCGGCCCCCATATATAGCTGGACTATTTCCTTTAATAAGTGTTGCATCTTTTATGGCGTCACTGTTAAATGTGCTGAAAAATCCAAGTAAATGAGATGCATTGTAAACAGGGGCTTCGTCTAGTAAAATTAAGTTTTGATCTGCAGCGCCCCCTCTTACATAATAACCGCTATTCCCTTCACCAGCCGATTTTACACCGGGTAATAGTTGCAGCGTTTTTAAAATATCCTTTTCTCCAAATATGACAGGCACCTTGCTTATGGCTACCATATTTAAAGTTTCTGTACCCATTTGAGCCTTTGTTAAGTTGTTATTCTTTTTTGAACTTTCTACCACCACCGCTTTCAACAAATTATTAGCACTTAATTGAATATTATTAATAATATTACTATCTATTTGAATTTTATTATTATACATTTCATAACCCACTTGTGAAACTGAAATTGTATAGTTGCCTTTGGCAAGGCTAATGGAATAAAATCCATATTCGTTTGAAAATACCCCTATATTGGGTAATTCTTTTACTCTGATAATCGCTCTAATAATGGACTCTCCAGTTTGATTGTCCTTTACCGTCCCACTTAAAACTACTTTGTCTTGAGCAAGCGCGGTGGTAGAAAAAGAAGTAAGGATTAAAAACGAAAATAAATACGCGAAGGCTTTTGATTGGGTCATAATTATATAATAAACAAAGCTAAACCGGTTTGGTTTAAAAATCACAAGGATTTCATACTATTTAACCAGTCAATAATACCTAATTGAATTTTGCCGGCAACTTGGGTATGAAAAATGGGTTTTACAATTCTTTTTTCATCCTCTGGGTTACTTAAAAAAGCAATTTCAACTAAGCAATTCGGAAAATCCGTAGGCGCATTTAGGGCAAAGTTAAAATGACCAATATTGCCAAACTCCTCTAATTTCAATTCAAGCATTCTTTTTAATATGGTGGTAGTAAGAGGCCTAAAGCCAATGTGTTTATAATAGGTACTAACGCCCTTGATCGTTTCCTTAGAGCTGGAGTTTAGGTGTAATGAAATTTCAAAATCAGGGTTTTGCTGCTGCAGCCATAAAATACGGTCCTTATTATCAAATGTCGTATCTGTTTTTCGTGTCATGATAATTTTTTTCACACCTAGCTTCTTCAAGGATTTTTCAAGTGCTTTTGCA
Source organism: uncultured Bacteroidota bacterium (assembly GCA_938008665.1). Lineage (GTDB taxonomy): Bacteria > Bacteroidota > Bacteroidia > Chitinophagales > Chitinophagaceae > Sediminibacterium. The sequence continues at coordinate 6,031 of CALLKA010000003.1, read as the reverse complement.
AAAAGTAGGGTTTGTTCTTTTTCGGATGCTCTTAGCTTAATACCTGAAGTACCTCCATTACTACCGCCATGTCCAGCATCAATAGCAATAGTCATTTGACGAATATCTAATTTAGTAGGCTGGCGCTTAATACGAACACTTAAAAATTTTTCTGTGTAGAAAATTGAATAACCCCAATGCTGTGAATGCTTTAATTCGATGGTTACTCTTACAATATCATCTTCCACTTGATTGTAATAAACGTTTTTAACTTCTTTCAGGGAACTTAGTTGTGTAACCCAATTGGTATTACTTTGAACCCCATATATGTCAACCATAATTTTACTAGGACTAATTTCCATCCAGGACTTATAGGGTAGCTTTTCGTCCAGATATATGTTAACATAATCGAACAAGGAATCTCCCTTTGAAATAAATGAACTAGTTAAGTGGTAAGGTTTTTTTATTGGGGAGGTAGTATCTGTTTTAACGTAAGTTTTTTCGATAAGTGCAGAATGATATTTTGATAATTGGACTGTATACATGTCCTTAACTGAGTCAACAATTTTCAATAATACATTAGAATCAATATATCCCATTTTAGCACCACCAAGTCGGTCTTCGCCCATACCATAGGACAATGCAGGCAATTTTCCGGTGGTTCTTCCATAATATACGGATTTGCTTGAATCGCTTTGTGCGATAACATTTATACTGGTAAAAATACATAGGATAATGATGAACTTTTTCATGCTTTGAAGTTAACAAAAACCAATGAAAACTCAATTTGAATAAGTTAACAATTGTTATTAAAAATAAATATTACATTTAAAAAGCGAAATACACAGTAGTTGTATTTTCATTTATTTTATAAAATATAATCTTCAATTTCGCTTTAAAACTAAAATATGACAGATATACGTAAATCCAGAATTGAATCTATCGACCTTTTGAAGGGATTGGTCATGATAATAATGGCGCTTGACCATGTAAGAGATTATTTTCATTATTCTGCCTTTTTTTTCGATCCAACAGATCCGTTAAAAACAACATTTCCAATTTATTTTACTCGATTTATTACTAATTTCTGTGCACCAGCATTTAGTTTTTTGGCAGGCCTCTCTGCATTTATGGTTGGTAAAAGAAAAAGTAAGAAGGAGTTATCTCAATTTTTATTAAAACGTGGCGTATGGCTAGTTTTTGTTGAAATTGTTATTTTGAGTTTTGCATGGCTTTTTGATCCAAATTATTCTATGATTGCATTACAGGTGATTTGGGTATTAGGGATTAGTATGATTTTTTTAGCTGGTTTAATACATCTTCCTTTAAATTATATTCTTGTTTTTAGTTGTGTTTTTATTTTTGGGCATAATTTACTTGACTCGGTTCATTTTGAAGGCAGTCTGCTTTGGTCATTTATTCATGAACAGCAGATATTTCCAAATATTGCCAATCGTACGCTTGTGTTTGCTTACCCAATTTTACCGTGGTTTGCGGTCATGTCACTTGGTTATTATTTTGGTTCTTTTTATGATAGTTCTTTCGATCAAAATAAACGTAAAAAAATATTTAATACTATTGGGATATGTTCATGGGTCCTATTATTAATATTAAGATTCACAAATGTTTACGGAAACTTATTACCATGGATAGATTACGGAAACTTTTCACAAAATTTAATTTCCTTTTTAAATTTTACCAAATACCCTCCATCGCTCACCTTTTTATTATTAACACTTGGGGCCACTTTGCTATTTTTAGCGAATACTGAAAATTTGAAAGGCCGAATCGTTGATTTCTTTTGTGTATTTGGGAGAGTTCCTTTTTTCTATTATATCATACACATCTATCTAATACATTTACTAGCATTAGTTGTTGCCGAGGTTACTGGATTTGGTTGGAAAACTATGATTTTGAAAATGCCAGTTTGGTTCTCACCCGATTTGAAAGGGTATGGATTTAGTTTGCCATGGGTTTATTTAGTTTGGTTCGGTTTGATTGCAATACTTTATCCTATCTGCAAAAAGTTCGACCATTATAAACAAAGCAATAAAGATAAGTGGTGGTTGAGTTATTTATAACTTGCCACATTTTTCTTCTTAAAGAATATTTTTATTTCAAATTTATTAAAGAATCCTTTTTCTTCTAAACCATATATAAATTATCAATACAATCAAGAACATGAATAGTATTGAAAATAAGTAACCATATCTCCATTTCAATTCTGGCATAAAATCAAAATTCATTCCATATACTCCGGCAATGAAGGTTAGTGGTAAAAAGAAAGCGGAAAAAATTGTCAATAACCTTACAACTTCATTGTTTCTTTGATCGCTAATTGATAAATATGTAGTCATTAACTGATTTGAATTTTCCACTGACTCATCGTTAATGGTAAGTTGATTTAATAACCGATCCTTTATATCTTGGAATTGAAATGAATTAGAAAACTTATCGGCAACTTGATCAATGACATTTTGTGTAATATGTAAAACCTTTTTTAATATTCTTGATTGTGATTTTATAAAATATAATTCTTCAAGTAAAATAGCTCTGTGATCTTTTAAGAAAATTGTTTTTTCAATATCGGTTATTTTAGCGGAAAGGTCAGCGGTTGGCTTATTAAATGTTTCCACCATGGCGCCTACAATACTTAAAAACAACTCATTTATTTTTATATGTTTTTCTTCTTGAATATTTAAAAATTTGAAATGGGCTCTATGGATTGTAAACAAAGTGTCTTCTAAAATAAAAAAAGCAATTTTATTTGACATGTCACCTACTTCATCAATATTTAAAGATATATCAGAAGTGTAAGCCCTAAAAATATAAAAATCTAGTTGGTGAGTTTTTTCATATTTGGGTAAATGACCCTTTTCTAAACTATCTTTTATTAAGTGATAGTTTAAATGGTATTGGTTCGTAATTTTTTCCAAATCTGATTTATTCGGATGTTCAATATCTATCCATTTAAATGAATCATATATTTTTTCAGTGACTATCATTACGCTATCGATTTATATTCAAAAATAACTTTATTCTTACCATTTACCCCTTGTTCGCCCTTAAAAAACAAAAACCTGACTAAACTTTTTTGGATATTGAATTTTTAGAATTTTTACTTTGATCTAATATCGTACATTTAGTATTAAAATATTAGGTAAGTCTAATAAATCATTCACCTTTTACAAGATCCATCCTATGCGTATATTTTTTATTTTTTGTAATTTTCTTTTTGCTTTCATGATTGGCAATGCACAAGAGGTTCAAAACCGTCCCAACATAATTTTTATTTTAGCAGATGATTTAGGGATAGGTGATGTTTCATGTTTCAATAAGAACGGAAAAATTGCAACACCAAATATTGATAAAATAGCTGAAAATGGAATACTGTTTACTGATGCACATTCAAGTGCTGCCGTATGTACACCAACGCGCTATGGTTTTCTTACAGGTAGATACAATTGGAGATCAAGATTAAAGGAGGGTGTGCTTGTGCAATTTGATAAACCATTGATTGAACAAGGAAGAACAAATATGGCCAGTATGCTTAAATCAAAAGGATATCAAACAGCGGCAATAGGTAAATGGCATCTTGGTTGGGATTGGACTACAAAAAATGGCATGCCTCCGGTTGACAATAAAGAGGAGTGCAATGTTGATTATAGCATGAAAGTGACTGGCGGACCTACCGCTATTGGTTTTGATCATTTTTTTGGTATGGATGCCCCTAATTACCCACCGTATACTTACATAGAAAATGATAAAATCAAGGGAACACCTTCCGTATTTTATCCAAGCCAACCCTATGCTGATTGCAGACCTGGGACTGGGGTGGAAGGATGGAATCTTGAAAATATTATGCCTGATCTTAAAATGGAATCTGTTAATTATATAGCAAAGGCATCCGATAACGGAAAACCTTTTTTTCTTTATCTACCTATCACGGCGCCACATACACCTATTGCACCGGAAAAGTCATTCATCGGAACTTCAGGTTTGAATGTTTATGCTGATTTTGTTAAGCAGGTTGATGATTTTGTTGGATCCATTCAACAATCCTTAAAGGAGCATCACCTTACAGAAAATACCATTCTTGTTTTTACCAGTGATAATGGTTGCTCTCCTGAAGCTAATTTTAAATTTTTAAAAGAGATGGGTCATGATCCGAACAATGGTTATCGTGGACACAAGGCGGATATTTTTGAAGGAGGACATCGGATTCCCTTGGTTGTCCAATGGCCCAAAAAAATTAAGCAAGGAAGTACAGTTTCACAAACTGTTTCTTTGAACGATTTTATGGCCACATTTGCATCTATTGTTGAATATGATTTTAAAGATAATGAGGCAGAGGATAGTTATAATCTTCTTCCAGTTTTGATGAACCCAAATTATGAGGTCGCCATTCGCGAAGCAACCGTGCATCATTCCCTTTATGGTAATTTTGCAATACGTAAGGGAGATTGGAAACTCATCTTTGCTCCAGGCTCCGGTGGATGGAGTTTTCCAACACCCGGTAAAGCAGAGGAGGGTTTGCCATCCATTCAATTATATAACCTAAAAACAGACCCCACTGAAAAAGATAATTGTTATACTAAGTTCCCGCAAGTTGTTGAAGAGCTGTCTGTGCTAATGAAAAAATATATAGAAGCCGGTAGGTCTACTCCTGGAAAGCCTCAAAAAAATGATGGTGCATATCCCTGGAAGCAGCTTAATTTTTTAAATAAATAAGCTGCTTAGCTATCTACTGTTTACAATAATTTATTTATACTTAATGTTATTGCTACACCAATTATTCATTGGAAGAATTCGAAAAATTATTTTTAACATATGCTTCCATTTTATGATGCAAAGGGACTAATGCAGAAGCAATAGTTAACAATATTATATACATTATAAATACATTATGCCCTGAATATTTTTCAACAAAAGGGTGAATTAATAAACTTATAAATTCAAAAAGCATTAATAAAGATGCTATACCTAATGATGCTATAAGCTTAGACTTTTTCTTGCTTCTTTTACCAATTAAATATACAAAGGAAAAAAATACCGGGATAAAAAAACCAATCGCTGCTAAAATCAAGTTATTATTTCTATCATCATTTTCTTTTTGAATTTTTTCTCTTATTTTTTCTTGTTTAATATTTTCTTGAATTGTAGCAATTTGTAAACTTCTGATTTTATCGCTGTTAAATAATGAATCTTGAATAGTTATATAAATATCTTGATATTTGTATGCGCTATCTGTTAAATTATATCTAGAAAAAAGCTTTGATAGATAATTCGAAGTTTCTCTTATTTCATCGTGTACGTCATAATATTTTGCATAATAAAATGATTTTTGAGCATAAAAAATTGCTGAATCCTTTAGATTCATAATATTAAAGCATTTTGACATTTCCCTACCTAGTTCTGATGCAATATGTTTTTTTGATTCCTCGTCTGCATTATTAAGATCTTTCAAAACTTTTTTAAAATAACTTAAGGCAACATCAATTTCGCCAAGTCTAAGATTTATTTCACCTAAATTTAAAACTGGAGTCAAGTTTCCTTTATATTCTTCATCCGACTTACTAAATTCGTAATCATTGTTAAAATAATATAATGCCGAGTCTAAAATATTTAAATTTTGGTATGCATCTCCAATTGAAGCGTCTATTCCTCCATAATTAAGTTTCAACTTTAGCGCTAAGTCCCTTCCTTTTAAAGCATATTTTAATTGACTTTTATAGTCTTTTGTTTTTCTATATGTTGTTTCAATATCTTGTGTAAGGTAAAAAACAAGTGTATCATTTTTATTTGAGAGCCTTTCGCTTGTTTCAAGTAATATATCTATAGCATCACTAAAATTTCCAATAAACCGATTAGTGTAAACCAAATATTGTGCAGCTTGGAAAATTATTTCTAGATTAGTTGAATTTTTACTTAAATCATATGCTGTACTTGTATAGTAATACATACTATCGTAGTATCTTTTTTTTGAAAATATGCTGCTACAATTTAAATAAACCAATATTTTATCATCAATTGTATTTGTATTTTTTAATTT
>CALLKA010000002.1 GCA_938008665.1 uncultured Bacteroidota bacterium | reverse complement strand
CAATTTGATGTCTTTCGATAAAATTAACCAATTGACCATCCTTGAATAAAGCAATTGCTGGTGAAGATGGAGGATAAGGTAAGTGCATTTGTCTTACTTTATTAACCGCTTCAATATCAAAACCTGCAAATGTAGTAGTGATTTTTGTTGGTTTACTCGTTGCATTTGCGACTGCCATTAAAACACCTGGTCGACAAGCACCAGCAGCACAACCACAAACTGAATTTATAACCACCAATGTTGTTCCTTGATTATTTATTGCAGTTTCAACTTCAGCAGCAGTTGTTAAATCATCAAATCCATTATCAACTAATTCTGCTTTCATTGGTAATACAATCTCTTCAGGGTACATATCTTCTACTATTTGTACCAAAATTAGGGATTTTAGAAATCCCCTACAAATTTGTTTTCGAGACATTTTGGCACTTAATAATAAGATAACATCCGTTTAAACGGCCAAAAATGGTATAAATAGGCTTATTTTAAGGCCATTAGCGAAGATATCCGAGGATCTTGAGCATGCTTTGTGCAGATTGCTCCTTGGCGTAAACCCAGTCCACCAGCTTACCTGTTTTGGGGTCTTTTTCGACAATCACGTGCTTAGGCGACGGTATTAAACAATGCTTGATACCACCGTAACCACTAATTTGATCTTGATAAGCACCTGTATGGAAAAATCCAACATACAGTGGTTCTATATTTTCATCTGTTTTATCTTCCTTTAAATCATTCTTTAACTTTGGAAGGAATACTTCATTGATATGTTCTTCGGAATCATAATAATCGTGACTATCGCAAGTTAAACCGCCCAATACAACCCTTTGATAATCATTCTCCCATTTATTCACCGGCAACATTAAAAACTTTTCACCAATTCCCCAAGTATCTGGCAAAGTAGTAATAAATGATGAGTCAATCATGTACCAACACTCTCGATCGTTTTGCTTTTTTTGCGCCAACACTTTATATATGTGCGCCATACTCTCACCTACTGTGAAACTACCAAACTCGGTATATATATTTGGCATGGGTACTTTTGCCTTGTTACAAGCTTTTTTAATATTAGAAACAATTTCATTGATCATGAATTGATAATCATATTCAAATCCTAATGAATGCTTGATTGGAAATCCACCACCAATATTAATTGAATCTAATTCAGGACATATTTTTTTAAGCTGACAATACAAGTTGATGATCTTGTTTAACTCAGACCAATAATAAATATCATCCTTGATACCTTTGTTTAAAAAGATATGTAACATTTTTAATTGGAACTTATCTTCATAACCTTCAATCTCATCCACGTAAAATTCTAAAATATCTTTCGCTCTTATTCCTAATCGAGAAGTATAAAAAGGGAAACTTGGTTCTTCCTCTGAAGCCACTCTAATTCCAAGCTTGAAAGGCTGTTTGGTATTGCGTTTGTAAAATTGTAGCTCCTCCACATTATCCAACACTGGGATCACATTTTTAAAGCCAGTATTGATGAGTTTTGAGATACGACTTGTATATTGCTTTTGCTTATAGCCATTGCAAATAATAAATATATCCTTGTTTATTTTTCTACGTTGATACAATCGGTTGATAATATCAATATCATAAGCAAATGAAGTTTCTAAATGAACATTTTGTTTTAACGCTTCTTCCACTATAAAAGAAAAGTGGGAACTTTTTGTACAGTAGCAATAAAAATATTCCCCAGTGTATTTATGTTTTTTAAAAGCAGCTGCAAACATTTGCTTCGCTTTTTTTATTTGCATGCCAATTTTTGGCAAGTAAGTTAACTTTAAAGGCGTTCCGTGTTTTTCAATAATCTCTTTTAAATCCACCCCATTAAATTGTAAATAACCATTATCATCCACTTCAAATCCTTCTTGAGGAAAATGGAACGTTTGATTCACTAAGGAAGTGTAGGTATTGTTCATTTCTTACGCAATTGTTTATGGGTTAAAAATCAGGAAACAAAAATAGTTCTTTGAACGGATATTGCGCCTGATTTTTGAGAGTAAATTACCCCCTGCGATTAGGCGAAAAAAATAAGCCCCTTCCGAGTATCGGAGGGGGCTTGAAAATCATAAGAGATTAAACAAAAATCCCCTCCGAGTATCGGAGGGGATTTGAAAATCATAAGAGATATGTGCAAGTAGTGCAACCTAATAAAAGTGCTAAAAAGTGATTGAACATACAAATACTGAAGTCGCAATTGCCGTAGACAATGGCCATATTTAAGGCCTCGGAAGGCAAGGGGATAGAAATTTGTACCTTGTGAAATATTAACGCAATAGTAATGGCAACACTTACATCAAAAATTCTTCGTTATTGGAAAATAATAGGACCTGGTTTAGTCACAGGCGCGAGTGACGATGACCCTTCGGGTATTGCAACTTATTCGCAAGCAGGCGCAGCTTTTGGATTGTCGACACTTTGGACTTCCATCGTTGCATTTCCATTAATGGCTGCGATTCAAAAAATGTGTGCTAGAATTGGTTTAGTTACGAATCAAGGATTAACTGGCACACTTAAGTCACATTATCCAAGGCCAGTTCTGTACATCATGTTAATATTTAGTTTTCCTGCTATCATCATGAATATTGGAGCCGATATAGCAGGTATGGGTGCCGTTGGGAACTTACTTTTTCCTACTATTGACGCGACGTTTTTCAGCGTATTTTTCACCATTTTACTTCTGGGTTTAATTATTTATTTGCCCTACACCCA
>CALLKA010000001.1 GCA_938008665.1 uncultured Bacteroidota bacterium | reverse complement strand
TGCAACAAATGATAGTCATTACATTAATGAAGACGACGCCAACGCGCACGATATTTTACTATGTATCAATACGGGTGAAAAACAATCCACCCCAGGATTTGATGATTTTGTGAATGATGAAATACAAATAAAAAACAGAAGATTCAAATTTCCGAATAACGAATTTTATTTTAAAACACAGGCGCAAATGTCTGCCTTGTTCAGCGACCTACCTGAATCCATTGATAATACCAATGCGATTGTTGACAAGGTAGATGTGTTGAACTTGAAAAAAGATATCCTACTTCCCGCCTTCCCTATTCCAAAGGAATTTCAAATTCACAAGGAAGCCAATATGAACCAGTGGGAATTATTAAAACATTTGACCTGGGAAGGGGCGCACAAAAGATATCCTGAAATTACTACTGAATTACAAGAGCGACTTGATTTTGAATTATTTACCATTCGCACGATGGGATTTGCGGGTTATTTTTTAATTGTAAGTGATTTTATACAGGCAGGTAGAAATATGGGTGTTTTTGTAGGCCCCGGCCGTGGTTCTGCTGCAGGCAGTGTGGTGGCCTATTGTATTGGCATCACCAATATTGATCCAATTAAATACCAATTACTATTTGAGCGTTTCTTAAATCCGGATCGAAAGAGCATGCCCGATATTGATACGGACTTTGACGATGAAGGTCGTCAAAAAGTAATTGACTATGTGGTTGATAAATATGGCAAGGAACAAGTAGCACAAATTGTTACCTATGGTACCATGGCTGCAAAAAGCAGTATTAAAGATGTGGCTCGTGTAATGGATTTGCCTTTATCTGAAAGTAACTTATTAGCCAAATTAGTACCTGATAAACCAGGCACTGAATTAAATAGATGTTTACACGCACCACTTACAGTGAAGGAAGGTGAAAAATCATTAGCAGAAAGAGAAGGCTATCAACCAGAAGATATTGACAATGTAAAAAAGTTAAGAGAAATATACAAAGGGAATGATTTACGGGCAGCCGTACTGCATGAAGCAGAAAGATTAGAAGGATCTATTCGAAACACCGGTATTCACGCAGCAGGTATCATCATTGCCCCTAGCGATTTAACTGAAATCATGCCAGTGGCCACTGCCAAAGATTCTACTTTGTGGGTCACTCAAATTGAAGGAAGTGTGATTGAAGAAGCTGGCGTATTAAAAATGGACTTCTTGGGTTTAAAGACCCTCTCCATTTTAAAAACCGCTTTGGAATTAATCAAACAAAATCATGGAATTGTAATTGATTTGGATTTGATTCCTTTGGATGATGCAAAAACTTTTAATTTATACCAACGCGGCGAAACCAATGCAACATTCCAATTTGAAAGCGTGGGAATGCAAAAACATTTACGTGATTTAAAACCAGATAAATTTGCTGATTTAATTGCGATGAATGCTTTGTACCGACCAGGTCCAATGGCGTATATTCCTAATTTTATTGAACGTAAACACGGGCGAGAATTAATCAAGTATGACTTACCTGTGATGGAAGAAATATTAGCGGATACTTATGGTATTACTGTTTATCAAGAACAGGTAATGTTACTCAGTCAAAAAATTGCCAGCTTTACCAAAGGTGATGCGGATGTGCTGAGAAAGGCTATGGGTAAAAAGCAAAAATCGGTATTGGATAAAATGAAAGCGCAGTTTGTGGCGGGCGCTGTAAAAAATGGACATCCTGAAAATGTTTTAGAAAAAGTTTGGACGGATTGGGAAGCATTTGCCCAATATGCTTTTAATAAATCACACTCCACCTGCTATGCCTATTTAGCCTATCAAACGGCTTATTTAAAAGCACACTACCCTGGAGAATATATGTCTGCGGTTTTAAACCATGCTGGCAGTATTGATAAAATAACCTTCTTCATGGAAGAATGTAAAAGAATGACGATAAAAGTATTGGGTCCAGAT